>NZ_JAHLQZ010000069.1:0-19487 GCF_018919505.1 Citrobacter sp. S55_ASV_140 | reverse complement strand
TTTTATTGGTGCGTCACCAAATGACTCGCCGGGGTTAAGAGAGTAACAATGTCAGAAATTGCATTACGCCTCCAGGATGTGCACGTTGCCTATGGCAACAGCCAGCAATCGGTACTGAATGGATTTTCAATGTCGGTACGCAAAGGGGAAATCGCCTGTCTGTTAGGGGCTTCAGGCTGCGGGAAAACCACGGTTCTACGCGCCGTTGCGGGGTTTGAACGACTGCGAAGCGGAGAGATCTATGTGTCTCAGCATCGTGTTGCCGCTCCCGGTGTTCATCTCCCGCCTGAAAAGCGTCATGTCGGCATGGTTTTTCAGGAATATGCGTTATTTCCGCATCTGACCGCGCACCAAAATGTCGCCTTTGGATTACGCCGTATGCCGCGTGAAGAACAGCAGGCCAGGGTGGCGGAGCTGTTAAAAATGGTGGAATTACATAGCCATGCCAACCGCTATCCCCATGAACTTTCCGGCGGTCAACAGCAGCGCATCGCGCTCGCGCGTGCGCTGGCACCGCATCCGGAAATTCTGTTGCTGGATGAACCCTTTTCCAGCCTTGATAAGCGCACGCGCGAGCGTCTTGGCAACGAGGTACGGGATATTTTGCGCGCTGCCGGGCAAACGGCACTGCTGGTTACCCACAGCGAACACGAAGCGCAGCTAATGGCAGACCATATCGGCGTGGTAAAAATGGGGCAGTATCAAATTAAAAAAGCGCCCCACCTTATCTGACGATAAACCTGGGCCGCTTTAATATTAAAAATGCTGCTGAACCTGGCTGATGTTCACCGGCATACCGGAGCGTCTTTCCAGGGCCTGATTCCCGCGGCTCACATCCACGCCACTCCCGCTGATAAATGTGCGCAAAGCGGGAGTGATCGGCAAGGGAACCTTTCTGTCAGACTCGTACTCAGAACGATTTCGTGACAGCGGCTCATGCACTTCTACCCAGCGGCTGCCGTCTGGTTCCTCGCTGTATTTCACCGGGCGGTCAATCAGTTGCACACGCGTCCCAACCGGCACCGTGTCAAACAAGTACTTAATATCGTCATTACGCAAACGGATGCAGCCCTGGCTCACCCGCAGACCAATACCAAAGTTAGCGTTAGTGCCGTGAATGGCATAAAGCCTGCCGATATAAATCGCATACAGGCCCATCGGGTTATCTGGTCCGGCAGGCACAAACGCGGGCAAGGTTTCCCCACGTGCGGCATATTCCCGTCGGGTATTCGGCGTCGGCGTCCAGCTCGGCGCTTCCTGCTTACGCTCGACTGCCGTCACCCAATTACGCGGCGTTTCTCTCCCCGCCTGTCCAATGCCAATCGGCAAAACTTCAACCGTGTTTGTGCCCGGAGGATAGTAATAAAGACGCATTTCGGCGACGTTGATAACAATGCCTTCACGCACGGTATCCGGCAAGATCAGTTGCTGCGGTACGACCAGCGTTGAGCCAGACTTAGGCAGAAAAACGTCTACGCCGGGATTGGCCTCGAGCATATTGCTCAACCCTTGCCCGTACTGCGCGGCAAAGGCCTCCAGCGGCTGGGTGTTTCCGGGCGGGACCGTAATCGTCAGCGGGCTACCTACCAGACGACTACCTTCTGGCGGCAGCGGATAACTCACCGCGTGTGCTACCTGACTCGCAAGCAGCATGATGAGTGAACAAAGCAGTTTTACACGACGCATCTTTTTCCTTTCCGTTGCCGCAGCAGATATCCGGTAATTATAGCTTTTATTATCTGTTTTAGTGGGTTACGAATTCAATGCGCAAAAATAAACCTCGCCATACGGCGAGGTTCTGGGGGCACGTAACTATGCTTCTTTACCATCCGGTAGCACAATGTTGCTGGCGGCTAACTGCCCCATGTTGTGGTACATCGCGCAGGCGGCCTCAATAATCGGCATCGCCAGCGCGGCCCCGCTGCCTTCACCTAAACGCATCCCCATATTCAGATACGGATCCAGCTCCAGATGCGCCAACGCAGTGCGGGCCCCCTTCTCAGCAGAGAAATGTGACGGGATCAGATAGGGTTTAATCTGCGGTGCGATCTGGCAGGCCGCCAGCGCAGCAGAGTATGAAAGAAAACCATCCAGCACGACCGGCAGCCCACAGGAGGCCGCGCCCAGCATCACACCCGCCATGCCAACCAGATCAAATCCGCCCACTTTTGCCAGTACATCGATACCGTCATTCCGATCCGGTTGATTGACGGCAATGGCTCGCCGCACAACCTCTACTTTATTACCTACTCTGGAAAGCGGCAGGTTAGCGCCGATGCCCACCACATCTTCGGCATCGCTGCCGGTCAGCACGCTGACGATAGCCGCCGCGGGCGTGGTATTTGCCATACCGAGTTCACCCACGCCAAACAGCGTTACGCCCTCTTTCGCCAGTTCATGGGTATAGCGAATAACTTCCAGCAGCAGTTCCTCTGCCTGCGAACGGCTCATTGCCGGGCCCTGGGCAATATTGCCGCAGCCGCGCGCGACGCGCATATTCACCACGCCGGGGATAAGCTCCGCGTCAATTCCCACGTCAATGACATGCACCTTTGCCCCAGCCTGAGCGGCCAGAACGCAAACGCCGGTCGTCCCACGCGTCATATTGGCGGCCTGAATAGCCGTGACCACTTTAGGCGAAACGGCAACCCCTTCATCCCAGACGCCATGATCGGCGCACATCACCAGCATCGCTTTGTCCTTCACATGCGGCACACCTTTCAGGCCAGGCATACCAGCCAGTTGCACAGCAAGAGATTCGAGCCGACCAAGACTTCCCGGCGGCTTTAATAAGCCATCAATATGCTGCTGAGCACGCAGCATCGCGGCACTGTCAGGTGAAGGGATCGCGTGGAGTAAAGAGGTTAAAGTCTGCATAAGGGTTCCAGTATGTTGGCTGGCTCAAAGCAGAGCCAGCAAGAATATCAACTCGCCAAGTTCAATGGCTGCGCCCAACGTATCGCCGGTTTGCCCACCCAACGTACGTTTTAATAACTGCCCAAGAATGAAAATCGCCACCATCGTGACAGCCATCGCTGCTACGCCGCGCATGCCCGGAAGCAGCACGGCGGCCAGGATTGCCGCCAACCCCAGTGTGACGCAGGTTTGACGCCCGGTAACTTTGCCGATAAAGACATTGCCCAGCCCTTCTTCGCGGGCGTAGCGATGTCGATACATCAGCAAAACAGCGCTACCCCGCCCGGCGACACATGCCGCAGCCAGCGCCGCCAGCATTGGCGTGCCACGTAAAGCCAGTTCGCTCACCACCAGCACTTTGGCCAGCAAAACGAAAATTAACGCCAGCCCGCCATGGGTTCCCAGGCGACTGTCGCGCATGATTTCCAGCATCCGTTCGCGTCGACGGGCAGAAAAAATACCGTCACAGGTATCCGCCAGACCGTCCAGATGAAAACCGCCGGTCAACAACGCCAGTGTCAATACGGCAAATAAGGCTGCCAGTGGAGTACCACACCAGGGCTGCAGCGCCATAAAGACCAGCCCCGTCAGCCCGCCCAGCACCACGCCTATCAGGGGAAACATCACGATACCGCGCGAATAGTGCTCGAAATCCAATCCTTGCGACCAGCGAGCAGGAACGGGCAAGCGGCTGATAAAAGAAAGCATTGCCCAGAACAACTTACTCATTTAATTTTGACTCCAATTCCTGATACCACCAGCCACACCTCATCAGCTGCCGTCGCCAGTCTCTGGTTCACGCGTCCGGCAATATCGCGAAAATGCCGGGCCAGACGGTTCTCCGGAACAATCCCCATTCCGACTTCGTTAGTCACCAGTACCACCGTTGCCGGGCAACGGTGACAGGCAGCAATCAGCAAACGGATCTCATCCTCGATGGACTGCTCCATCGCCGCGTAATCCCAGCTATCCGGGTCGCTGTCACCGCCCAGAGCGAACAGCAGATTGGTCACCATGGTGGTGATGCACTCCAGCAAAATGGCTTCCTGAGGATCGTTTGTTGCCGTAATCAGTTCATCGAGATGTTGCCAGCGCTCGGCAGTACGCCAGTGCGCAGGGCGTCCATCGCGATGGTGCTGAATGCGCGCCGCCATCTCCTCATCAAAAATCTGCGAAGTCGCGATATACAGAACGTTTGGGGAATCAGCGATTAGCGCTTCCGCATGCCGACTCTTGCCGCTTCGTGCGCCGCCCGTAACCAGAATCATCATACGGGCTCCCGGTATTGCTTCATGATGGTATAAATTTTCTCAATATCGATGTGTTGCCGCATCGCATCCGCCAGCAGATCAAACTGCTGCGATTTATATTGCGCGTAATGGAAGGTGGAATCCAGCGGTGCTAATCCTTTGCGTACGCGCAGGCCATTCACCAATGCACGGGTAAATTCATCGCTGTCGAACAGACCGTGAAGATAGGTGCCGAACGCCAGGCCATCCGGTGTTACCGCGCCATCAGCCACATGTCTGCCTTCTTTGCGCAGCGTCATCACCGAATAGCATGCTTCGGATAATGCCGTTTCGCCCATATGGATTTCATAACCGCGAACGGATAAGTCTGCCGCGCCCGCCAGCCAGTCGGGCAGCGAAGAAGACATTTTCCCCTCAACCAGGGTCGTGGTTTTATGCTGGGCAAAATGGGTCACCGTATTAAGCAAGCCCAGACCCGGCAGCGTACCGAGCCCTGATTCCACCTCATCAATGATGGTATCGCCGAGCATTTGGTAGCCACCGCAAATCCCCACCACCGGAACGTTATTACGATGCAATTGCACGACGCCATGCGCCATTCCGCTTTCACGCAGCCACACCAGATCGCCCAGCGTGTTTTTGCTGCCTGGCAGAATCACCAGATCGGCCCCTGCCAGTTCTTCAGGCTGGCGAACATAGCGCACGCGCACATCCGGTTGTGCCGCAAGCGCATTGAAATCAGTAAAATTAGAAATGTGCGGAAGTTGAACAACGGCAATGTCGATGTCGCGTTTGTCAGTACGCAGATACTTGCCCTTTTGCAGCGCCACGCCGTCTTCATCTTCCAGATCAACATCCAGCCATGGCATGACGCCCAGCACCGGAACGCCGGTCAGCGCTTCAATTTGCTCGATACCGGAGTACAGCAACGCCACATCACCGCGAAACTTATTGATGATCACCCCTTTTACCCTGGCCCGTTCATGGTCATGCAGTAGCGCCAGCGTGCCGTAAATAGAGGCAAACACGCCGCCGCGATCGATATCGGCCACCAGAACGACCGGGCATTGCGCCATCTCAGCCATACCCATATTGACAATATCGCGATCGCGCAGGTTAATCTCAGCGGGGCTTCCCGCGCCTTCCAGCACCAGCACATCGAACTCCTGCGCCAGACTGTTATATACTGACAGGATCTGCTCCCGCAGACGCGGCTTATACTCGTGGTAACTCACCGCATCCATATCGGTCGCCACTTTGCCCATCAGCACAACCTGCGCTTTACGATCGCTGGTCGGCTTAAGCAGCACCGGATTCATACGCACATCCGGCGTAATGCCGGCCGCCTCAGCCTGAAAAATTTGCGCGCGGCCCATCTCTTTCCCCTCTGGCGTAATGCCCGAGTTCAGCGCCATATTCTGCGATTTGAACGGCGCGGTACGCAGTCCGTCCTGATAAAAAATTCGACACAGCCCGGCGACCAACACGCTTTTACCCACATCAGATGCCGTTCCCTGCAACATTATTGCCTGCGTCATGACGCCTCCTTCAGTGCGTTCTCTCGCATACGACTAAAAAATTCAGCCTCTGTTTTACACAGCGGGAAACCCAGCTCAGTATGCAGCTTCACCAGCCAGGGCTGGGTCAATCCAGCTTGTTCAATAAGATCCGTCCGGGCGAAAACCTCACCCGGCGTGCCGTGCGTCAGCACTTCACCCCGGCGTAAAACGTAAACTGCATCGCTGACCTCATAGATAAGATCGATATCATGGCTGGAGATAACCACGTGGTTTCCTTGCGCTACGATGCGTTTGATTATCTCAATCATCTGCGTGCGGCCTGATGGGTCAAGGCCTGCAGTAGGTTCATCCAGTAGCAGATATTGCGCCTGCAACACCAGCGCACTGGCAATCGCCACGCGTTTTTTTTGCCCGTGGCTTAAACACTGAATAGGCTGATGGCGAAAATGCTGGGCATCAACCAGCGTGAGCGCATCTTCCACCCGACGTGAGATTTCAGCTTCATCCACCCCAAGGTTGCGCAGACTGAACGCAATATCGCTGTCGATATCGGTATAAAAGATTTGCTGATCGGGATCCTGAAATACGGTTGCCACCTGCTGACGCAGCGCCAGCAGGCCGCGCTTGCTGTAATCCAGCGGTTTGCCCTGCCACATCACCGCGCCTTGCTGCGGTCGCAATAACCCGCTCAGATTCATAAACAGCGTGGATTTCCCGCAGCCATTGGCCCCTACCAGCCCGGTGACGGCATGCGTAGAAAAGTCCAGCGTTAGCCCTTTGAGGATCGGGTCATCCTGATAGCGAAACCAAAGCGCTGAAGTGGCAAGCATACTTTTCCTTACAGGTGAAAATCACCTTGATACAGTTTGATATCCAGTGTGGTGGTCATTTGCTGGTAGCGGATCAACACACGGGTAAATAACAATCCCACCAGCATCGCCAGCGAGCGGTAGCCCAACGGCAAGCTACGATAACCAAAACGCAGCGTTTGCGCGCGATGAATAGCCAGCGCCTCGTCTAACAGGATAAAAATAAACCGCCAGGTCAGCAGGATCTGTTCAGTCAGCAGGCGAGGAACGTGTGCGCGTTTGAGTAAAATAATCAACTGCGGAAACGGCAGATTCAGCACTAACCAGAAGGTTGCCGCCAGCGCCGCAAGGCTGCGCCAGAAGGTTTCATTGGCAGTGACCAGGCCTGGCGCGCTCACGCCTAACCAATAGCTTCCTACGGGGATACTGGCCAGCAGGGTTTGCGGATCGCGGCTAAAACTAAACAGGATGGTCACAACACCAACCGTCAGAAAACCAAACGGCAATGCCATCCAGCGGCACCAGCGCCAGAAGGAAATGCGCAGCAGCCAGCAGCTCAGCGCGGCAATCAGTAACAGCTCGATACCCTGCCCCAACGGGGGCAGGGTAAACGCCAGAATCATCATCATCAGCCAAAGCAAAAATTTCCGCACCGGCGAGACATGAAACCAGCGGCTTTGATAGCTAAGCCTGTCAAGCCCGGTCATCACGGCGTTGTCTGCCCTTGGTGTAACCCAGAATGTAGAAAATTACGGCTGCGCCCAGCGACCCCTGGAGCGTAAACAGCAGGCTTTCAATTTCGCCACTTGCCGGTTCGTACAACGGCTGGAACCACGGCTCATAATGCGGGGCGATAGCCTGAATCTGGCTTTCCGCCTCACCGTCTGAACCACCGTACTCTCCACCGTGGTTGATAAAGAACGGCAGGATCACCAGCGCCACCACCATGCATAACAAAATCAGCGTCTTTTTCATCGTTAATGTCCTTGTGCGGTTATCAACTGGCGTTTGGTTAGCTGGTCATAAATCATTACTGTGAGCAGACCTTCCGCAATCGCGATGGGGATCTGCGTCAGGCAGAAAATGCCCATGAATTTCACAATCGACCCCATTGCGCCTGCGGACGGATCCGGGAACGCAACGCCCAGTTGCACCGAGGTAACAAAATAGGTGACGAGATCCGCCAGCATGGCGCACAGGAAGACGCAGACATCCCGGCGTAGCCCCGCGCGGCAGGCCATTTTCCACACCATGTAACCTACTACCGGGCCAATCACCGCCATCGACATACCGTTGGCGCCGAGCGTCGTTAAACCACCGTGCGCCAGCAGCAAGGCCTGGAATAGCAGGACGATTGCACCGAGAATAGCGACCACACCCGGTCCGAACAGGATAACCGCCAGCCCGACACCAGTCGGATGCGAGCAGCTTCCGGTAACGGAAGGAATTTTCAGCGCCGACAGCACAAAAATAAACGCGCCGCAGAGGGCCAGTAACACTTTTTGGTGGCTGTCTTCCTGGACGATTTGACGCAAGCGCACTAATCCGTACCACAGGCAAGGTAAAAACAGCAGCCACCAGGCCAGCGCCCACATTGGCGGCAAGAAGCCTTCCATAATGTGCATGGCGAACGCTTGCTCAGGGACAATCATCAGTAATAGCGCCGCAGCCAACCCGCTGAAAGACAGCTGTTTTAGCTGTTGTTCAAGCTTCATTGTGCATACTCCCACTGTTTATTAACCAGAATGGTCGAGAAATAAGGCAGCGGCTGGTCGTCGCTGACTTCGTTGAGATGACGCCAGCACTGCTCACCCGGCAGCGTGGCTTCAGACATCATCAATGCGCAATTCAACAAACCCTCTTGTTGCAGCAACGCTTTGATGCGCGCAAAACGACCGTACACTTTCATCAGCACCAGGCTGTCATGCTGCTTTAACGCCTGCTGGATTTCCGCTTCCGGCGCGGTACATGAGACCACCGCCAGCGACTGTTGCTCCATGGCGAGCGGCGTTTTCGAACGCGCGGCAATCGCGGCAAAAGAGGTCACGCCCGGAACGATTTCCAACCAGTCAGGACAGCCAATACGCTGGAGTAAAAAGACCCAAGTACTAAACAGCATGGCATCACCAAGGGTAATAAAACCAACCTGTTTACCGGCCTCCACTTCCTGAACCAGCGCGGCGGCAACCTCATCCCAGACAGCCTCTTTTTCAGCGCTGTCGGCACTCATAGGAAAATGGCAGCAGCGGACTTCGGTCTGCTCGCCGATATACTCCCGCACGATCGACAGCGCCAGGCTATCGCCGCCTTTACGCCCGGCAGGCGCATAGAGAATATCGAGCTGACCCAGCGTGCGGGCAGCGCGCACGGTGATGAGATCGGAAGCGCCTGGCCCGGTGCTTAACGCGTACAGTTTTCCGCTCATGCCGCTTCCTCCAGCGCCACATTCAGCGCCTGCTGCAAATGCGCCACAAACATGGCGCGCACCGCCGGATTCTCACCCAACCCACTGAGCCACGGCGTAGCCCGTATCCCGGCCGCATTAAACAATGTCTTCCACGAATCGTCTTCGTCGGAGGCCATATCATTGATGGCATGGTCGCCAGCAACTAACATCAGCGGCATCAGATGCACCGCCGTCACCCCTTCCTGAGACAAACTATCAATTAACACATCCACTTCCGGGTAGCTTTCCACCGCCCCGACCCGCGCCGGGTAGCGCTGCGCCGTCATCATATGATCGAGACAGGCATAAGCGGCAAAGGCATGATGGCTGGCTCCGTGCCCCATAAAGACCACTTTTTCCTTTTCGCCAAGCGGCGGCATCTGCTGTTGCAGCGCCAGCATCAGCTGCGCGTAATCTTCATGGCTGCTCAGCAGCGGTACGCCGAGCGTCAGGCGAGAAAACAGCGGACGCATACTTTGTACTTCGCGGACAATTTTTTCGTATTCGTCGCCGTTGATGATGTGCAGCGACTGAATAGCCACATCCTGATACCCCTGCTCTGCCAGCTTTTGCAGCGCCTGCAACGGCGTGTCGATATCAATGCCGTCACGCTGCTTGAGCTTGCGGATAATCATCCCGGAGGTAAACGCACGGAACAGGTCACGATCCGGGCAACTGGCCGCGAGATCGCGCTCGCAGGCCACAATATTTTTCTCACAGGTGTCGTGATAGCTGGTGCCAAAGCTGACCACCAGAAGCGCCTTTTTCATCTCTAACTCCTTAAGCAGCGGCCAGCCAGCGCGTTAAACGCGCCCCAAATGCGGCCTGACTTTCCAGTAACTCTTCTCCCGTCACCAACGGTGCCGGACGTGTAATCACGATGCAGGGGATACCAGCATCCAGACAGGGTTGAACTTTTTCCTGATAACCACCTTCCGCACCAGATGCTTTGGTGATCACCACATCAGCCTGACACTGACGGTAAAACGCGGCGTTGAACTCGGCGCTAAACGGCCCGCACAACGCAAAAATCTCATCGACGCCAAAGCCCAGATCCGCGCATTGCTGAATGACCTCAGGTACAGGCAGAACACGCGCCAGCAGCGTTTTTTCCGCTAATCTTTCACGCCAGATGGCTAAATCTTTACTGCCGGTGGTGAGCAACACGCGTTTACCGAAGCGTCGCGCCACCTCGCAGGCTTGCTGAATACTCTGTACGGTAAACAGATGCGGGTGGGTTAAACCACTCAACTGCTCAGGACGCTGGTAGCGGCTCAGCAGCACGCCCGCCGCTTCGCAAGCGCTCACGATATTGCGGCTCACCACCTCGGCATACGGATGCGAGGCGTCAATCACCCAGCGCGTCCGATTTTCATGCAGCCAGGCAATCATTTGCTCACGCTCCAGACGTCCGCAACGCACCTGGCCTTTGATGTCTCCCGCCAGCTGCTTCCCCGTTGGGGTCGCCACTGACAGGGTGTAGGCCACGTTTGCCGCATCCAGTTGCTGGCACAGCATGCGCGCATCGCTGGTACCGCCCATGACCAACACGTCACCGTAATTCACAGCACATAACCTCGTGGCGTGATCATCAGGCCGTCCTGCACGTAGGTTGTTTTGTTGCCAACGATCACCAGACTGGTCATATCAACCGGCTCAAAGTCCATTTCACCGAGAGTGGTCAGCCATTTTTCCTGCTTTTTACGTCCGGCTGACTTCACGATACCGACCGGCGTTTGTGCGCTCTTGCTGGCGGAAAGCAGCTCAAATGCGCGCGCCAGATGTCCTTCACGACCCCGACTGCGCGGGTTGTAGAAACAGATGACAAAGTCGGCTTCGCCAGCGGCAACGATGCGTTTTTCGATAACCGGCCATGGCGTCAGCAGATCGCTTAAGCTGATGTGGCAGAAGTCGTGCATCAACGGCGCGCCCAGTAAGGAGGCGGCGGCGATGCTGGCAGTCATGCCTGGGATCAGTCTGACCTCAACATCCAGCTTTTGCTTACTGATCAGCTCCAGCACCAGCCCGGCCATCCCGTAAATCCCCGCATCACCGCTACTGATGAGTGCCACATTGTGACCCGCCTGCGCCAGTTCGATCGCCGCCTGACAGCGTTCAATCTCCTTACACATCCCGGTTTTGATCACCTGTTTGTCGCCAGTAAAGGCCTTAACCAGATGGGTGTAGGTTTTATAGCCAACGATGATTTCCGCTGCCTGCAGTGCTTCAACGGCTTCCATGGTCATCATTGCCTGCGAGCCAGGGCCAATTCCAATTACGCTTAACATCAGTGTGAAACTCCCAAAGTGATAGTGACGCCCTGTTCGCGCAGGGTCTCGCCTAACAGTTGTCCGTGGCTCAGCAGCCAGGCTGCAGGACCAGAAACGCTTCCTGTCCCCACCGTTTTACGAACAAACGATGAGGCCGGAAAACGGTGTTCATGCTCACGCAGCGCGTCAGCGGAAAAGGTTTCGAAAGGCACGCGGCAGCACGAAGCCAACTGGATGAGCCCCTGTTCATCTTTTTTCAGCGTGATACTGCCAATGGCTTTGAGCGCCAGCGGGTCGAGTTGCTGGGCTTCAAGTTGACGGGCAAGCAGCGCGGCCAGCAGTGGAAACGGTGTGTCGCGGCGACAACCAATTCCGGCCACGACCCGCTGCGGCACCAGCTTCCAGTGCGGAACAGGCAGTTCGGGTAAGTTGGTGCGTAAGGTGATACACACCAGCGCATCCAGTTCGGGAAGCTGATTGAGATCGGTTACCGTAATAAAACCGCGCCGATCGCAATGGCTGATATCCTGGGTCAGTTCGTCATCCCACCACAGGCCAACCCGCTTGTTGCTGACCAGCATCTGATTCACGATCTTCACCGCCGAACGGAAATCGCTCATCCGGGCATTCAACTGGAATGCCAGCGTATCCAGGGCCGCCATATCGTTGACATCCGTCGCCGTGGTGATAACCGGGTCGGCGCCCAACATGCCTGCCAGATAACGCGCCAGCGCATTCGCCCCCCCTGCGTGGCCGGAGAGCAGGCTGATGACATGCTGGGCACGTTCATCAATGACCACCACCGCCGGATCGCAAAATTTATCGTTGACCAGCGGGGCCAGTACGCGCACCGCAATGCCAGTCGCCCCGATAAAAATCAGCGCCGAATAATTCATAAACGCTTCGCGGACGGTATTGGCAAAGCCGTTTTCAAAGGGAATAAACCCCTCCTCCAGCAGCTTTTCACTGGTAAAACAGGTGACCGGCAGCATAGCAGCCAGACGTTTCGCCAGCACAACGCCGCCTGGCGTCAGGCAAAAAAGCGCAATTGACTCAGGCTTTACGGTATTCATGGCTAAAGTCCGCCGCATAGAGTTTGGAGTAGTGATACTCCGAGCCCAGGAAATCACCGACCAGAATCAGGGCCGTTTTGCGGATGCCCGCATCGCGAACCTTGTCGCCAATATCCGCCAGAGTACCGCGCACAGTCTGGCTTTCCGGCCAGGTCGCCTTGTAGATCACCGCCACTGGCGTGGTCGCCGGATAACCGCCTTCAATCAAACGCTCGGCCACCCGATGAATACGCTGGACGGAAAGATAAATCGCCATAGATGTCTGATGACTGGCAAACGACTCCAGTTGTTCGCGCTCGGGGACCGGCGTGCGTCCTTCCAGACGGGTAATGATCAGGCTTTGGGAGACTTCAGGCACGGTATACTCCACGCCGAGTTCCGCCGCCGCACCGAGGAATGCGCTGACGCCGGGCACCACCTGCCAGTCGATCCCGCGTTTGGTCAGTTCCTCGCCCTGCTCGCGGACGGAACCGTATAGTGAGACATCGCCAGTTTGCAGACGCACCACGGTCTTGCCAGCCTTCACGCCAGCTTCCATCAGATCGAGGATCTGCTCCAGATGCAGTTCAGCGCTGTCGTGGCATTCAGCACCGGCGGGGCAATATTCCAGCAGTTCGGTGTTAATCAGCGATCCAGCGTAGATAACCACCTGCGCCTGCTGTAGCAAACGGTAACCTTTGAGGGTAATCAGCTCGCGATCGCCAGGACCTGCGCCAACGAACCACACGCTACGGGGATCAAAAATCTCAGACATGGTTTCCTTCCTTCTGACAGGCGATAACAAATACGGGGTTATTCGGTTTGAAATAATGACCACTGCCAAGCGTGGTAAGCGAGGAAACCTGTAGCTGCAGGCAATCCACTCCCTGTACGCCAAGATGGTCCAGATGAGCCAGCGCGGTATTGAGGTTTTCCTGGAGGATAAACGTCATTACCAGCCGCCCGGCGGGATGCAGTTGACGCATCGACCAGTCAATGAGATCGGTCAGATGCCCACCGCTGCCGCCCATAAAAATGGCATCGGCTTTTTCGGCGATGGTCATTGGCGCAACGCCGGGAAAAATGTCGATATTTGCGCAGGCAAAATGCTGGCGATTTTCATCCAGCAACCTGAGCGCCGCCGGGTTACGTTCGATTGCCGTCACACGCAATCCTGGATATTGCAGCGCCGCTTCTATCGACACGCTGCCTGTTCCCGCACCAATATCAATCAGGTGACTGGCGCGGTGTAATTCAAGTTTTGAGAGGGCAAGTGCGCGTACCGCTTCTTTGGTCATCGGCACCTTCTCTCCACGCAGAAACAGCTCATCTTTCATCAAGGATCACCACTGCATTCATGTCATAGTCGGCATTAATTTCACTCACAGGCAGGACATGGATCCGCTCGTTTTCCATCGCCAGGTTTTCGCCAATAACCATCCAGCGATGTCCCTTGCCTCGAGTGATTAGCTGCTGCGCGATTTCACGTGGGCCGCACAACGCATCTGTAACCATCCCCACCTTGTTATGTCGGGCCAGTTCATCGAAACAGACGCTGCGCCCGTGGCTACTGGTCAGCCACATATCGTTCATATCGATACCGGACTGCGCGCACAGATACTGCACCGCGCTAATACCGGGAATAATGCGTACCTGCCCGATGCCAAAATGCGCCACCATGCGCGTCCCAATGCCGTAGAACAGCGGATCGCCAGACGCCAGCACGACGACATGCTTATCCTTGTGCGCAGTTACCCAGTTCAGGAGCTCCGCGATATTGGCGCCAAGAGCAAACCGTTCACCGGTGAAATCCGGGAATTGCTGCAAATGCCGCTTTCCGCCGACCAGCACGTCAGCCGTTGCGACCGCTTCACGCGCCGCAGACGTCATCAAATGCAAACCTGCGGGTCCCATTCCCACAACGGTTAACATTGCATCTCCTCAGCAATTTCTGCGATCGGGCGATTACTGCCAAGCACCTGATTGTCAAACGAGAACATGATGGCGTCGCAGGTCGGGGGATTTTTGGTAAAGCGCAACGTTTGCAGAACGCGCATACAGATCCGCTCCGCCAGATGGTTATAAATATGCTGAAAGCCGTACGCGTCGATGTGTTCCATCGCCGCTTCAGTAGTATCGCAGTCGCTGACCAGCCTCAGCAGTTCCAGCGGCGCGCCAAGCAACGCGAGATGGGCCACCAGCGTTTCCATGCGCGCATCGGCAATATGGCTGTGGGTATGGAAGATCCCCGCCGCGATTTTGATAAGTTTCCCGGGATGTCCCACCAGCACGATTTGCCGAAATCCCAGACGGACGGCTTCTTCAATCATGTAGCCGACAAAGTTGCTCATGGTGACCACAACCTGGGTGTCGATGCCCATCTGTTCACGCACAAAACGTTCACCGTGGTTTCCCGGCACCAGAACCACGCGATCCAGACCCGCCGCGCGTTTAATTTCCAGCTCCAGCGACAGCGAACGCTTCCAGCTCTCTTCCGACATTGGCGTGACGATACCCGTGGTGCCAATAATCGAAATACCGCCCAGAATGCCAAGCCGCGAGTTGTAAGTTTTTTGCGCCCGCTCTTCGCCTTCCGGCGCGAAGATTTCAATCTGCGCCCCACGATTTGGACCAATCGCTTCACGTACCGCCGACTCAATGGTCTGGCGAGGTGTGCGGTTAATCGCCGAACTCCCCACCGGTAGACCGATCCCTTTGCGGGTAACCGTACCGACCCCTTCACCGCCCTGTAAGGCGATCACGCCACTATCATCTAACGTCACGCGGGCAAAAATCAGCATGCCATGCGTGGCATCGACATCATCGCCACCGTCTTTACGGATCGCGGCTATCGCCTGCTGCCCTTCGATATGCGGCGATTCGACGTTCAGGCACAGCGTCACCCCGGAAGGCGTCACGATGGAAACCTGATGGATCAGGTGCTGGCGCAATACCATCAGCGCCGCCACTTTTGCAGCCGCCGTCGCGCACGATCCCGTGGTATATCCTTTACGCAGCGCTTTGCCGTTGTGCCACACCGGCGTATCGAAGGCCTCGCTCATCGCGCCCCCTGCATGTGATAAAGCATGGCATTGACGATAGCAGCGGCGACGTTACTCCCCCCTTTACGTCCTAACGCAGCAATGGCCGGCAGGTTGCTTTGGGTCAGGGCATCTTTCGACTCTTCAGCACCAACGAACCCGACCGGTACACCAACCACACCGCTAACCGCAACATCATGTTCAAGCAGGCGGAACAGCGCTGTCGGCGCGTTGCCAAAAACAAACAGCTTTTCCCCCTCTTCTTTCACCGCAATATCGACAGCCGCCATTGAGCGGGTGATCCCCTGCTCTTTTGCCGTACGTACGACTCGTGGATCGCTGATATAGCAGCGGCACTCGCCGCCAAATTTTGCCAGCAGTGTTTTATTGATCCCGGAAAGGGCCATGGTGGTATCGGTATAAATCACGCTCGAACGGCTAAGCGCCGCGCAGAACTGCTCCAGCACATCACTGGAAAACCACAGAATGTCCAGCCAGTCGAAATCCGCCGTGGTGTGAATGACCCGCTTGATAATGGCTTCATGCAACGGACTGGCAAACTGATAGTCCGGACGGGTTTCACGGATAATCTCGCCTATAATGTCGAAACTTTTGGCCTCAATAGCCTGGGGTTGCTGGATATATTGCATAGTGTTGTCCTCAGGCTACACCGACCAGCAGCCACCGCAGCGCGATAAACAGCGCCAGTGCCAGCGTCGATGCCACCCACATCAATCGAATCGTATGGGAAATGTCGTCTACCGAAATGTCGCGTTGCGCATCACCAATCCACGGTTTCTCAACGCGCTCGCCAAAGTAGTCATTAGGGCCACCCAGACGAATACCTAATGCCCCGGCAACGGAGGCCTCCGACCACGCGCAGTTTGGGCTACTGTGGTTGTAGCGATCGCGCCAGCCGATCTGCAAAGCACGCGAACCGTCCTGACGGCATAAAAAAGCTGCCGCGCCCAGCAGCAGCCAGCTCAGCCTCGCAGGAATATAATTTGCGACATCATCCAGACGCGCGCTGACCATACCGATAGCACGGTATTTTTCATGTTTGTAACCCACCATGGAGTCAAGGGTATTTACCGCTTTGTAGGCCATCGCCAAAGGCGCGCCGCCGAGAAGAAGGAAAAACAGTGGCGCGATGATGCCATCAACGGTGTTTTCGGCCACGGTTTCCACCACGGCACGATTGATCTGCTGAGGTTGTAATTGCGAGGTATCGCGACCTACGATCCAAGATAACTTTTCCCGACTTGCGGCAAGGTTACCGGCACGCAACGGACGTTCGACATCCTGCGCGGCGTTCGCCAGGCAGCGCCCCGCCAGCACGGTAAAGATCATCCAAACCTCTACCACCCAACCAAGCCAGGGATGAATAGAGTGCGCCAGCGCCAGTACGCCCCAGGACACAGCCCAGGTCAGGCCAACCACCACTACCCACATCACCGCGCCACCAATGCGCAACGCACGATCGCTATGGCAGTAGCGCCGCACGACTCGCTGCATGGCAGAAATCAGATTGCCAATCCAGCGCACCGGATGCGGCCAGTTCTGCGGATCGCCGATAATAAAATCAAGCAGCCAGGCAACACACCACGCAAGGATCGTCATAGCGCGCTCCTGGCGGCTGCCAACCAATGGTTAAGCATCTGCGGACGTTGAGCAAAATGAACGTGTAGATAGCTGGCGAAAGTGTTACCCACCTGCCAGCCGCCGGACCAGGTCTGCAACGTTTTGCCATCGCGCACTTTGCGACAGTGCATCACCGCGGGAGTTTCAGGAATAAAATCTGAGTAGTGAAATTCATGCCCGCGCAGCACTTCGCCTTCTGCAGCTAACAAGGTTTGCTGCGCGGCCTGCGCCTCGCAGTAGCCAAATCGGGTCAGACGTTTCCCCATTTTGCTGTGACCGGGAATGATATCCGCCATCAACCAGCTATCACCGTGGCAGTCCTCCAGCGAACTGCCGAGATACATCAGCCCACCGCACTCGGCGTAAATCGCCACGCCGCGGTGATGTGCGGCTCGCAATTGCTTAAGCATCGGGACATTGCGGGCCAGAGCCGCAGCATGTAACTCAGGGTATCCGCCACCCAGCCAGATCATCTGACAATCAGGTAAACAGGTGTCGTGCAACGGGCTAAAACGCACAATCTTCAACCCCGTGCGTTCAAGCAAAGTAATATTGTCCGGATAATAAAAGTTGAACGCTTCGTCATCAGCGATAGCAAGCGTTAGCCCTTCTCCGGCATCAGTATCGGGAAGCGTAGGCCATTCACCCGCAGGGAGGGTGTTTAGCTGGCTTAATTTCAGTAGAGCATCGATATCCAGCGTCTGCTCCAGCGTCGCGGCAAAGGCCTGCCACGGCTGCTGATTGATAACAGATTCACGCGCGGTAACCAGCCCCAGATGACGCTCCGGAAGCGCAACGCCTTCCATACGGGGAACGTAGCCTAATACAGGAACGGAACAGTAACGCTCAATCGCCACCTTCAGCAGCTGATAATGCGTTTCGCTGTTGACCCGATTAACGATCACCCCGGCGATGTTCAGCGTGGGATCAAAATGCTGAAAACCCATTACCGTTGCGGCTATCGAGGTAGAAACAGCTTTACCATCAACCAGTAAGATGACCGGGCAACCTAACTGTTTGGCCATCACGGCGGTACTGCAGTAGTTCGGGTCGGTACCATAACCGTCATACAACCCCATCACGCCTTCAATCACGGCGATATCGGCATGTTGCATCTGCTCGCGGAATAAAGCATTGAGAGTGGAAGCGGGAAGCATGAAGCTATCAAGATTGCGGGAAGCGGTACCGCATACCGCTGTATGCCAGCCGGTATCAAGGTAATCAGGCCCCACTTTGCAAGGCTGGACGCGTAAACCGCGTTTTTTCAACAAGCTCAACAAGCCCAGCGTCACCGTGGTTTTACCACAGCCGCTTCCGGTACCTGCAAGAACAAATGCGTGAAAATTGGCCGCCATACCCTGATCCTGTTCAGGGTGGTAGGGGTGTAGAGATACCCAGTCTCTCGACTGTATGCATCTGAACCACCCACTTCCCACCGAAGTTGTTGGTAGTCACTGACAGGCAGGTCTTCTGGCTTAGCGTCATCCTCACCCGTCCTTCCCAATCTTGCGATCAGTGGTCCATACGGGGTCGTCAGCATCACAGCAGCGGGGGCTGCGGGGGATTCTCACCCCCTTCCCTACCACAAATGTGGCAAACCTGTCAGTTCAGGAGCCGTAATTAAGCTCCCTGTTATGAGGTAAATTCACGACCTCATGACAATAATTCAATTTAATATCTTTCCGGGTTCATTCAGCCAATTATCTGGCATAAACCCACTTATTCACATGTTCACATTTTGAATGAAAGTGTCAGCAAAGAATAAAGAAAGTCAGGCATACAGACACTGTATCTCATCACAAAAATAAAAACTGGTGCAGTTTATCCCTCTAATACTATTATTTTGTTGCGCTATGACAATTTATTGACTGCTGTTGTTACTTTTCATTTTATAATTACTGACATAGCGCCCGATATCAAAAATCGGCAATAGCAAAATATTGCTATTTAAGCGGACTCACCGCGTGAAATGACATTTATTTGCTGGCGAAATGCCTGCGGCGTAACCTGATACGTCTGGCGGAATACTTTGCAGAAATAGCTGGTTTGTGAAAAGCCTAAATTACGCGCAATGCTGGCTATGCTCCAGTCACTATGACAGAGCAACTCTTTGGCACTCGCCATTCGCTGTTGATTTACCCAAGCGTTAAACCCGATACCCTGATATTTTTTGAACAATTTACTGAAATAGTAAGGGCTAAGGTAAACATGAGACGCAACATCTTCCAGGCGTAACTCATCTGACAAATGCGCATCAATATAGCGCAGCGCTTTTTTCATTTTGCTGTCGTGAGGATTCGGCGTTCGGTTGGCGCGTACTGGCTCTGCCTGCTGCGGGTTGTCTTTGATAACCACAAAATTTAGTTGTTTTTTAAGGCAATTTTCCACGATGAGCTTTAGCAGATCCGCCGAGGCGATAACGCGCGAATAGTCCATCTCCGGCACATTACGAAATTCACTGAGCAGTTCGGGATCGGCTTGCCAGCGGTCATCGACGTTCAGGATATCCACCAGGCCGACATCGTTACTTAAACGCACCTGA
>NZ_JAHLQZ010000068.1:0-19765 GCF_018919505.1 Citrobacter sp. S55_ASV_140 | reverse complement strand
CCGATATTCTAATTTATCTGGCCAGGCTATTAACAGCGGTGACAAGAAAATCAAAGCAATCGTCACCAGTATTATTTTATAGTAGCTCATTATCATTCACCTCGACAAAAATGAATAATAACCGCCATCCCCGGTGATAATTTCTACCCGACCAGAAGTGAAATCACTCCACGGTTGCACCCATGTCATAAATGAAGGCAGGCGCCCTTTATAAGGTTTATGGACAGCACAGTTATCCTGGGGGTCTGGAAACAGTAATGGTAAAAATCCTTTATTCTTATAATTGCCTATCGGCCCATAAAAATCCCATCTACTCAGTGCCCGCTCTTTACTGACTAAGCTCAGTCTTGACGGGTAGTCTGAGGGAAGGATTGCCCGGTAGAAGCCTAAAAGATCGGAGGTAAGATCCTCTCCGCTAAATCCACTGTCGGTATACCAACTAAAACACCAATTAGATTGCAAACGTTCAAACAAGCGCGCCGTCATCATCATCATGGCTAACGCAACGCTGTTTTTCTCACATGTAGATAAACCTTGTTTGATACGCCACTTAACAAACTTTCCTGTACCAAACTGGCGATGATATACAAACATCTTTTGGCTATAGGTGACGTCATAATAACCATCACGACTTGATTCACCTCGTTTTATATCTAACAGTAGGTTTTTAATATCACTTCCCTGTGCATGGCCTATATCTATCCATCCCAATATTTCGCTGTAAACAAGCCCTGTTTTACGATCCAAGGTCCACTCGGAAGGTTCAATAATATCGTCACGTTTACTCATCATTAAACTCCAGCATCATTCCCTCTTCATCATTCCAACTTAAAGTGAGTTGCTGAGGTTTTTGCTGCCGGGAAAGATACGTTAACAACTGCTGACTGAGCACAGGTAAGATTTGTTGATTCAGCAGACTATCAATATTCCTCGCTCCCGTATCCGGTAGCAGGCAAGCGGCGGTCAGGGCATCAAAAAGGTTCTCGGATATTATTGTGGTGATGCCGTAGTGACGCAGTAATCGCTGGCTAACCTGCTCCAGTTTCATCTGTATAATCGTACGTAACGCAGATTCACTGAGCGGATGGTAGATAATTGTCTGGAAGCGGGCCAGCAGCGCCGGCTGGAAATGATCGCGCAACAGTGGGCGCAGCAGTTCGTGCAACTCTGACTCTGTGGTTTCCGGTTGCTCTTCCAGCAGTTGCATCACTGCGTCGCCGCCAAGATTGGAAGTCATCAAAATAACGGTATTGCGAAAATCAATTTCACGACCTTCGCCGTCACGCATGAAACCACGGTCAAATACCTGGTAAAACAGGTTCATGACGTCGCGATGCGCTTTTTCTACTTCATCCAGTAGTACCACGCTATAGGGGCGTTTTCGCACCGCTTCGGTCAGGATCCCTCCCTGTCCATAACCCACGTATCCCGGAGGTGAGCCCTTTAGCTGGCTCACGGTATGCGGCTCCTGATACTCAGACAGATTAATCGTGATCAGCGATTTTTCACCGCCAAAGAGAATGTCAGCCAGGGCCAGCGCAGTCTCTGTTTTGCCGGTTCCGCTTGGCCCGGTAAGCAGAAACACGCCCTGTGGGCCGTTTTCCGGCGTAAGCCCTGTTTTTGATGCCCGCAACCGCTGTGCGATTGTATTCAGCGCGTAATCCTGTCCGATAACGCGGTTTCCCATCTGGGTTTCAAGCGTCAGTAAATCCGCCTGGGAATCCTTCATTAATGAAGACAAAGGTACACCGGTCCAGTCGGCGATCACCGTAGCAACGGTACGTGCGTCTACATCCGGAAACAGTAACGGATGGCCCTGCTGAAGCACACTAAGCTGCTGCTGCAATTCAACCGTTTCCGCCTGACGAGAAATATCACGGCGGCTGGCCAGCAGTTGCTCAGTGAGCGTTAATTCCTGGCCGTACTGGGTTTCGCGTTCATCCAGTTCGACAAGCAGACGATTTTCCCGCTGTTCAATACTGGCCAGCCTTTCACCATGCTGGCCATTTCCTACCGCGAGGTCTGCAAGCAATGCCTGCTTTTCAATTTCAAGCGCGGTGATCTCCGACTTCAAACGCGTCAGTGGTTCAGGAACGGTATCAAGGCTCATCCGCACTCTTGCACCTGCGGTATCCAGCAGATCGACGGCTTTGTCGGGTAATTGCCGCCCGGTAAGATAGCGGCGAGAGAGCGTAACGGCGGCTTTAACCGCTTCGTCGGTGATGTGAACGCCATGATGTTCTGCATAGCGTGATTTCAGACCACGCAGCATTAAACAGGCAGTGTCATCATCCGGCTCATCAACTTTAACCATCTGAAAACGCCGCTCCAGCGCAGCATCACGCTCAAAATACTGTTTATATTCGCTCCATGTGGTCGCCGCGATGGTTCGTAGTTCACCTCTGGCCAGAGCGGGTTTTAGCAGGTTGGCTGCGTCTGCGCCCCCCGCCTGATTACCAGCCCCGATGATGGTATGGGCTTCATCAATAAAGAGCAGAACAGGCGTTGGCGATTGCTGAACGGCATCAATGATATTTTTTAACCGCTGCTCAAACTCACCTTTCACTCCAGCACCGGCTTGTAACAGCCCAAGATCCAGCGTGCGTAGCGTTACTGATTTCAGGCTATCAGGCACATTACCTTCAGCAATACGCAGCGCCAGCCCCTCCACCAGAGCGGTCTTGCCGACGCCAGGTTCCCCGACCAGAATGGGATTATTTTTTCGCCGACGGGACAGCACATCCACCATTTGCCGGATTTCATTATCGCGACCAAATATCGGGTCGATATCGCCAGCACGCGCTTTCGCGGTCACGTCCAGCGTAAATTTCTCGAGCACGCCTTGTAATGCTGGCGACAACGTCGACTGAGCCAGTCCTGGACGCACTTCGTCATCTGGGGAAACCTGCGTCAGAGCGGCTTCTTGCTGCCTTTCCGGACGTTCATCCGACTGGACATTTAATAGCGGCAGAAGCCGTTCCAGTTGAATATGTCCGGCGCTCAAAAGAGGCCACAGGCCGTCACACTGCAATAGTGAAGGCTTTCCTACCAGTGCCATCAGCAGATGTACGCCACGTATCTGCGAATTTTCATCCGTTGCGGCACACAGCCACGCTTGTTGCATTAAAGAAAGGAGCGCATCAGACAACTGCGGGCGACTTTTCACGGAACGAGGCTGAACATCCAGATGCGCCAGCAGTGACTGCCAGAGATTGTCGATATCCCATTCATAACGACGAGCAATGACCGTAATATCGCCCTCTCCCTGCTCCAGCAGCTTTAGTAACCAGTGTTCGGGCGTGATTTCTGCATGCGCGCGCGTCTGGCATAACGATGCCGCTGCTTCAAGCGTCTGAGCACAATAGGGGTTGAGACGTCGTAATAACACTGCTGACTGGTGTTCCATTTGCTTCCTGACTCCCTGTATTCAGGCACGCTACCGCCCGTGGCCGTAATCCAATGCCCATAAGGTAATAGTGATGTTGATACTCTCTGCTGAACCCCGCCCGGGACGCTCAGCAGAGGGCATAAAAAAACGGATGAGGAAATCCTCATCCGTTAGTGCATTACGCGGTAGTACGCTCGTTCCAGGCGTCAGAATGGATGATGTTGCCATCCTTATAGGTCCAGACGATCTTCTCGTAGCGCAGTTCAATCTGTTCCAGGTGGTTATGCTTCTCTTTAGCGGGATCTTTAATGTCGTACATCACCGGGTTTACTTTCACCACTTTCACGTTGTGCAGTGTGGTGTTGAAGTATTCCACTTCCTGACCCGCATCATTGATGCGATACCATTTGAACTCTGCCTGACGCAGGGTCTGACCGGTGGTTACAGCCTTGTACAGATACGGGCTGGAGGCATCGATTTCCTTAGTGAAAAGGAACGGGGTATGGATGCGCGTCCCGGTCAACTTACCGGTGTTGTTATCCGTAGGGATGTACAGATTATGTTCCTGGGCCACGACTTCGATACTGCCCACACGGTCTTTCACATCAACAGAGCCTTTAATATCCGCGCCGCCGTCGTCTTTCAGCCAAAGGTAGACTGGAATTGCCATAACTCTTTCTCCATTTTTTACTTCGCTAATGCGTCACCGCCTTGCGGTGACGGTTCCTTCATGCCCGGCACCTGACAGGCATCAGCCTGCGGTACCAGACTGATCTCTACACGGCGGTTAGCTGCCCGCCCCTCAGGCGTATCGTTGCTTTTGTAGGGACGTAATTCGCCATAGCCCTGAACGGCAAAACAGCTCTCCGCAACATCGCCGGTATCGCGCATCCAGTCGCGAACAGATTCCGCACGTTTGAGAGAAAGCTGCTGATTAGATTTATCGTCACCCACATCATCGGTATGTCCGGCGATGACGATCAGCCAACCGGGTTTAGCTTTGATATTGACCAAAGCCCTAATGAGTACTTTTGTTGAACCGGCCTTTAACGCCCATTTGCCCGTATCAAACAGCGACATACTGTCCAGACGTACGGTTTGCGGGGAGGTCACTTTCGGTTTTTCAGGTGGTAGCCAATCGCTGATGGCGGCCAGCAAAGGCGGGATCAATCTCATCCCCTGATACAATCCCATTGAAAGAGAAAGGGGTTCACCTCGCTGATACCAGCGTTCCAGCCGCTGCGCATCCCGACGAAGTTGATCCTGAGCCTGAATCTTTGGCTCGACAGGATTACCGCTAAGATGGCGGTATACCGTCAAATGATCGTTGGTGATCCTGATGAGATGCTGGTTATTGATAAAGCTGCATGTCATTGCCAGCCCGACAAAAAGGCCGCACAGAAGACCACTTACGCCCACCGCTCGTTGAAAAGCAGTCAGCGCCCGGCGGTGGGATAAAAAAGGCAATGCTAAATCAGGAAAAGGCAACTGTACGGGCGCTGCTGACGCGGCTGGAGGAAGCGTTGTTTGAGCCGTGATATGCCGTTGCCACAGATTATTTTCGCAGACCGCCAATGAGGTGAAACACACTACCCGTAAAGCAGAGAAAAGAGGCGGAGCATGGCGCTCGGTGTCGCCTTGTACCTTCTGCAGCCATCCCAGTAAATTATCTAACCACACTGCATGTGTAAGATGAAAATGACGAGCCGGGCGCTCTTGCGAAGAGAAAGGCGCAAAGTCGTCTAATCCCGTAGCCGACTGCACTTCCGCATCCTGAGGCGTACGAATAAACCAACGTACACTCTCATTGCACTGAGGAGAATTCAGCCAACAGCACAGCCAAAACGGCGGTATACCTGATAACCAACGCCGGCTTTGGGCCACCACACGCCGCCAGCTGAGCAGCATGTGCTTAAGCGCGTCTTCATCATTATGCCGTTCTGGAGCCAAGGCCAGCATCACGGAAACGCGCATAAGAAGCCCCGGACGCTGCGTAGCTAACTGACGAACCAGAGCAATATAATGCTCCGGGGACTGGACAGATAAATACCAGCCCTGTGAACTCTCGCAAGAATCGCCGCGTCTGGCAAACAAGGGATCATTATCGCCACACACCAGCACAACAGGCCCACTGAAACTCTCCGGAGGGAGCAGAACTTCATGAGCAGAATGAGCAGACTTCAACCGACCATACTGACGCCAGGCATAAACCATCCCTGGAATGAAAAGCAGTAAAATAAAGACGGTAAGCCCACTCCTTACACCGGCACTTAACGGACTAAATCCCCAGACCAGCAACAAAGCCAGCACAGAGTTAACGCTCCCTCGCAACTGAGCCATGTCTTATCCCTGCCCAATAAGCTGAGCTACCTGCCCTTGTAAGACATGAGAAAATGTCAGCCACAGGGCGCCCAACGCCAGCGCACCGACAATCCATGCCAACCACCAGCGGCGCTTACCGCCTGAGAATCCAGAGGCCAGCATGATAACTGGGGCATCGTGCTTTAACTTAAAAGGCATCGCCTGAGTCGCCAGCGCTTCAAGAACATCTTCACGACGCTCGTCACCTTGCTCACGATAACGCCCAACAAAACCGAGCGTGATTGCACGATAAAAGCAGGTTAATACGGCAGTATCAGGAACGGACTCGCGCAGGACGGTACGGATGCGCTCCCAGAGCTCTTCTCCTGCATTGGTCGTGTTGAAATAGCGGGCCTGTAAGGGGGTCGCAAGCCAGGTGGTATAACCGCTATCCTGCCGATTGCGGTTCAACACGCTTTCATCCAGTAACGCACATTGCGTGTAGAGCATGTGCTCAACGCTGTGTTTGCTGTACCCCATCTCACGCAATGCCTCACGCGCAGAATCAACCCATTGACAGGCCTGGCGATAAAAAGCAGCCCCATCATCGACTTCCGCCCCGCCACGTAACTGGCTGACAGCAAGCCAGGTTGGCCAAAACACCTGATCAATATCCTTATTCATTTATTTCAATCCCTTAAGACCGCGAAAAGCTCAAGTTGAATCTCTCCCAACGTTCCCGGCACATAGAAAGCGCAATTACCGGCATCCAGCATGGCCTGGGCTGCTGGATGATTAATCTCAAGAGCAAAGTATTGATTTTCCAGTCGTAACGGGATGGCTGCGGGTACATGCGTTAGCGGTTTTAAAGGAATACCACTCAGTGCCACATTGACGACATCAGAGACATCTGCCCGGCTCCCTGCTTTACAGAGCTGTGGGAATTGCGTAAGGAGGACATGCGCAGGAAGATCCGAGCGAACGGAAAGGTAAAAATCAGCGCCTTCACGCAGTCGGGCATCCGACAAAGCGCCATACCAGAACTGTCGCTCTTGCGTCAGTTCAATAGCGACAACGCGAGATGGCAGGCTGGCTTCCAGCAGTTCCACCAAAAGTGCAAACAGCGGAGGGAATACCTGCTGCGGATTTGCGTGCTGGTATGGAGGTACAACGCTGACATCATGGTCTAATGAAAAAGTCAGCAGGCTGCCTGCTAACCGCGCCAGCTCACGCCACAAAAGTTCGGGGTGACGGCCTGGGTTTTGCAGCATTTCTTTCAGAACAGGCTCTGAGCTATTAAGCGCATTCAGCAGCCAAAACAACGAAACATCAGCTACCGCAAAATCCGCCATTCGTTCATTACTTTCTCGGCGCAAGGCCATCAGGCGGCGACAACGAGCCTGGATACGATGCACCAAATCACTAAGCGAATTGATTAATGAGGGGCTGGCTGAGAGTGAAAGCGCTGGGGGTAAAAAATCACGTCCCAGCTCCCATTGCCCCTGAGCATTACGAATAAGGCAAGCTACCGGACAAGTCAGGTAAGCGCTGTTATCGTCATGACTATACCGGAGGGTGATAGCATGCCGCAGCACTGCCATATCAGTTCTTTCCTGACCTGAGAGATCCTGTACTGGCAGCCATTCCTGCTGCCAGCGACACGGACGGCTAACGCCGTTGCCTGATGAAAGATTGCCGCCATTAGCCGAAAGCAGCGGCAACGCCAGCACGATCTCAACACTGCTGTAACCAGTAAGATGCGATAAATCACACGCCGGAGGCAGGTTATCTGAAATACCTGTATCCACTAACGTGCCGTCAGGAAAGCGCACAACCAGATTAACGGGATTCAAACGGGAAACCGTTAGCGCACTTTCATCAAACTCCGCGCTGATGACACCCCACGGTGATGAAAGTGACATGTGAGCAACAACGTCAGCGACATAGGCATCCCAACGTGTCTGTTGCTGAAACTGCTGGGGAGCCAGAAAGGCCCCCTCGCTCCATAACGGACGATAGATCTTCATCGCACCTCCTGTGCGCTGCGTCGTTAAGATTTCGACTTAGGCATTTGTGAAACTAACGACAAGCTGACGTCCATACCTTCAACCTGGAAATGCGGAATGGCATACAGGCGCACACGGAAGAAACCGGGGTTATCCTCAATATCCTCCACCACGACACGCCCATCACGCAGCGGGTGTGATGCCTGCAAATCATCGCCAGGATCGGTCATTTCGGTTACCAGACTGCGCAACCAATTATTAAGCTCAAGCTCAAGCAGGCGGCGATCTTTGGTCGTACCAATATTTTCTCGCTGCAGTATTTTCAGGTAATGTGCAATACGAGAAAGCAGGAAGATATACGGCAAACGAGAGTTAATCCGACTGTTAGCCGTCGCTTCCGGCGTATCATACTGCGCAGGTTTCTGAGCCGAGTTAGCGGAGAAGAAGCAGGCGTAATCACGATTCTTGTAATAAGAAAGCGGAATAAAACCAAGGTTGGCGAATTCAAACTCCCGGGTTTCCGGAATCATCACCTCAGATGGAATCTTCACCTGATTACCCGTACCCAGATCGTACAAATGGATAGGCAAGTCTTTAACTGCGCCGCCCGCCTGCGGCCCACGGATCTGGACGCACCAGCCATTCTTGATAAAACTTTTCACCATGTTCACAGCGAAAGAGAAAGATGCGCTGGTCCAAAGATATTTTTCGTGATCCGGCCCCTTCACCTCTTCAACATAGTTAAAGCTACGTACCGGCACGGTATCAGGACCATACGGCAGACGACCCAATACACGCGGCATAGTCAGCCCGATGTAGCGTGAATCGTCGCTATCACGAAATGCTTTCCACTTGATGTATTCAGCACGTTCGAAATAATCATTGATGTCTTTTATGGCCGCGACTTCTTCCATATTTTCTTTCAGGAAAAATTTCGGCCCAACGGAACCGATAAACGGCATATGACAGGCTGCCGACACGCCAGAAATATTGCGCAGCAGTGCAATATCCTGCGGGCTGTTATCAAATTCGTACGCTGAAATCATTGCCGCAATGGGTTCGCCGCCAGGCTGATCATATTCTTCAATATAAACATGGCGGTATAACCCGCTCTGGATAAGCTCCGGCGCATCGTCAAAATCATCACGTAACGCATCCTTGCTGATATCCATCATTTCTACCCGGACATTGCGACGAAAATCGATGCCGGTGATCATCGAATGTAAACCGCGCCAGAGCGATTCTTGCTTCTGAAACTCAGCATGATGCATAACTTCATTAACCTGATCGCTAATCTGCTTATCAAGACGAGCAATTTGTTCATCAAGCAGCGTTTTATCCAGGCGCTCTACTGGCTGTGCAGCGTCCGCCAAACATGAGACCAGAACCTGAATAGCGGCGGTCACGCGTTCAGCCGGAGCGGCATCAGAAAGCGCTTCATCGCTCTGCCACGCATCTACATTTTTTAATGCCGAAACCGGGGAAAGATTAATTTTGTCAAAGAGGGATTGATAAACGCTGCGTTCACTGGTCGTAGTGGCCGCGACTGAAGAGGTATGTTCCTGAACAGACATCAACATATTCCTTTTATGGTCCTTTACTATTCCTGCCAATTAAGCGGAGGAAACCCTGTATAGCGTTAAATCTCTTCTGGCATCATGGTTGCCAGTTCATTACGCAGTTCCTGACTCAGGGCTGGATCCTTTAGGATGGTTTCCAGCTCGCGGCGAAAAGCAGCGTTATCGAGTAAGTTAGATTTCAGGTCACGAAGTAAGTTACGCATAGCCAACAGAACGCGTAATTGTGGGATATTTCTGGCTACCTGCTCAGGCTCAAAATCGCGGATGTTTTTAAAGGTAAGATTAATATCGTCATTTCTATCATCGCCAGCTAACGTATTTTTAACACTCAGATTAACTACTGGTGAAAACTTAGCTAACACATCATTGAAATTATTTTTATTAATATCAACCTTTTCGCGTTCCGATAGTGGTCGTTGTTCTCTACCATTACTGAAATCACCCACGGTTAAAAGTTTTAACGGCAATTCAACTTTTTTCTGAACGCCTCCGGTATGTAAATCTAACTTGATATTAACGCGTGCCGTCGGCACTTCATTCTGAAAACTGTCACCCATACGTCCCTCTCAGACCGGCGATTCCTGCCGATGTTTTGCGTTTCCTAACAGAGCATTTTCCAATCGCTCAACGAGTCTCATACAACGTCATTTTTGTGGGCAGCCAACAACGACTGTTAATGACAATTAATGATTATAATTAGTATAGCGACGTAATCCGATATATTATCCAAGTGAAAACATGATCAATATCACCAATCAACCAAATAACACATTATAATTATTTATTTAAAAAAGAGATCAAGAAGCTCTTTATCTAATACAAGTCACAGGAATTAATTAATGTTAAATGCATTCACTGAATAAATGTATTCTTATTAAGAAACATTACCAAAATAAATAATTATCATTATAAATATATGCCACGGTGTTTATTAAAATATAATCAGAATCAATTTAACTATAAATAAAAAAAGCCGAAGATATACTCCGGCTTTTCGCACCTCATTTCTGGACATGAAGAAAGATTACGCTTCCTTCACCACAATCAGCGGCTCTATATCGCTCTCTTTTTTAATTACCAGCGACTCGTCGCCGCGCAGACAGGTTCCGCCGTAGTTACCGCCTACGGTGAAGGTACAAACCTGAATATATTTACCGGCAACCTTCGGCAGACACCAAAGCTGCTGATAAATGTTCTTCTGTTCAGCAAACTTACCGCTGGTTTTATCCAGGAGCTCTTCCTGGTGGCTCACCAGATCGATGTTGCTGCCACAACGTCCTGCAATAGGTTTCACTGCATAACCGGTTCGCGCCAGCTCTTCATTAACAGTGAAATCAGTATCAAGCAGATAGCGATGGTGCGGGAACAATTGCCATAGGATCGGCAGAATCGCTTTGTTGCCAGGGATCACCGTCCACAGAGGCTCGAAGACCAGCACTTCCGGGCGTAGTAGCACGTCTATCAAACGCACTTCCTGATTGGTATGCCCGGTACGGATGGGCACTGCGGCATACTCCGTTTCGCTGACCTCTCGCACCTGCTCTATCGCGGTTTCCCACGCCCAGGTTTTCCAGACGCAGTTCACCAGGCGACCATCACCGTCAATCAACTGACCGGCGTCATCCCAACGTAGCTCATCGAGACCACGCAGAATTTTGCTGTCAAACCCGGCCTGACGCAGCGCCTGCTGCATAAACTGCGCGTGATAGTTTTCCTCAATATCCTTATCCTGCATGATGTGGACAAAAGGACGCGCGCGGCTGTGTTTCCAGGCGCCAGCCAGTTCATTGATCAATCCTTCAGCCGGATTATGTCCCTGTCCTGGGTAGCCCCGCTCGGCCCATCTTTCGAGGATCAAACCGGCTTCGGTATGACAGGATGCGGAATCGGCGTTGTACTCATATACCTTTAGTCCGCGTTCATCCATACAAAAATCCATACGCCCCGTGATCATGTGATGCCGACGACGCTGCCAGGAAAGACGCAGCCGCGGCCAGAGGATTTTTGGGATGTCGAAAAGCGCGAGCAGGTTGTCGTCTTTTAGCACTTTGTCGGTCGCGTGTAGATACATCAGGTGCAGTTCGTTGGTGGCTTTAATCAGCTCCTGCTCCGCGCTCTCGGTAATGGTGAAGTACTGATGCGGATCCTGATTAATGACGTGACCGTTCGCCAGCACGTAGGCTTTTTGCAGCGGATCCTGCTCATCCAGCCATTTACCGTCGAACTGGCCACTATTTTCCAGTCGCGCGCCGCTAATTTTCAGTGAGTCATTGGCGATCTCCGGCTGCGGCAGGCTGTCACGGGTATCATCGGTCTGGATCATCCAACCAAGGATGGTGGTGTCGTCAAAGGTATCACGCAGGGTATAACAACCGTTTTCAACCACCATTTCCAGTTCGCGGGTCCACTGCTGTCCGGGAGGCAGCGGCGTGTGGATCACGTTCTGTTCGGCAATGCGGATTTTGTTTTCCAGCAATTGGGTGACTACCGCCACATGGCCGGTGTCTTTAAATTCGCCGCCTTTCTGCCAGATAAGCAGAGCACCTGCAACTGGCGCACGGGGTGAACCATTCGGAAATGCCTGTAACGGCAGGATATTGTCATTCACCACTTCACGCAGGAAGCGTAAGGAGAAGATCTCCCATGCCATGCCCACATCGGTGAAAACCATGCCATAGTTCAGGAAGAGAAAACGGCGGGCAAACTCTACGCACTGCCATTTGTGGCCCATATATTCGTCGTCGATATAGCTGCGAAATGCCGCGTCATCGTCGTAGTCCCGTGGGTCGAGGGAGCTGTAATCTGAAGAGTAGATTGCTACGCCGCCTGGGGCGTAGCCCAATAATGTCCCGAATGGGGCATCCTGACTGGTCGTTCCTTTGCTCATGCACCTTACCTCAAAACAATACAGCCTGAGCAGGTTGGCGTGAATTTATCGCTCTGATTGCCTGCTCTGCGACACTAACCGGACAGAGGTCGACATCATCATACACCTCAACGCAGCGGCTGGCGCTCAGAGGCGAAAAATTCACAGCAGGAACTACGCTTTTTTCAGGGCGACCGGTACGCTTTTGTACGCCGGAGTCAAACTCTGTGTGTCTACCGCATCCAGCGAAAGCAGGACATTCGCTTCAGGCAGATAAGCGCCAACAGAGCCTGCCGCCATGTTGTAAATCACCACCGTTAAACCGTGCATAACACGTTCCGCACAGGGCTGGCCGTTGTCGTCCAGCGCCTGAACGTTGACCACATCGCCCTGGCTCAAACCGCGAGCCGCCGCTTCTTCGGCGCTTAAAAACACCACATCACGCCGACCGGTAATGCCACGATAGCGATCGTTCATGCCATAGATAGTGGTGTTGTACTGATCGTGACTACGCAGCGTCGCCAGAACTAACGCATCGGCAGGTTGATTTTCCCGCTCCACCGCTTGCTGATGGCTGACGATAAAGTTGGCTTTGCCATTCGGCGTTCGCCATTCACGTCGCGAGGCGGGCGTATCCATGCGAAATCCGCCCGGCTCGGCAATACGTGCGTTGTAATCACGGAACGCTGGGATCACGGCGGCAATGGCGTCACGGATCAACGCATAGTCTCCGATTAACGCTTCCCAGTTGATTGGTGAAAGAGGCAGCGTGGCGCGAGCGATACCAGCGACAATAGCAGGTTCCGATTTTAGCCAGCGGGAAGCCGGTTTCAGCGCGCCGCAGGAGGTGTGAACCATCGACATCGAGTCTTCGACGGTCACCGACTGGATCCCCGTCGCCTGAATGTCACGTTCCGTTCGCCCTAACGCGGGCAGCAGGTAGTTATGTTTTGCCAGCAGCAAATGCGATCTGTTCAGCTTGGTCGCAACATGGACCTGCAGATCCAGATTTTTCATCGCCGCAAAAGTACGCTGCGGCTGCGGCATCGCAACCGCCAGATTACCCCCCATGCAAATGAGCGCTTTTGCCTCTCCCCGTTCGATGGCCCGGATACTCTCCACGCTGGAGCGGCCATGCTTGCGCGGCACGCTGATAGCAAAATGCGCTTCAAGGCGTTGCAGGAACTCTTCGGACGCCGCTTCATTGATACCCACGGAACGATCGCCCTGCACGTTAGAATGACCGCGCAACGGGCAGATCCCCGCGCCCGGTTTCCCCATATTGCCTTTCAGCAGCAGCAGGTTTACCAGTTGCTGAACGTTCCCGGTGCCGTTTTTATGCTGGGTAATCCCCAACCCGTAACAAATAATGGTGGCGCGGGATTTGTTATAGCTGTGTGCCAGATCCTCCATCTGACTGCGCGTCAGTCCGGAGTCCTGTTCCAGTTCTGCCCAGCTACACTGGCGTAAATCGTCATACAGAGCCGAATAACCCTCGGTATGCTGATGAATAAAAACATGATCGAGGCAGGGCTGTCGATCCAGTAAGATCCGCGCTTCATCCATTTCGATCAGCGCTTTCATTATGCCTTTGAGCAGCGAGGCGTCACCGCCTATTTTAACCTGATAGTAATCGCTGCTTAGCTCCGTGGCCTGGCCGCCAAACATCTCTCTTGGGCTTTGCGGGAAGCTAAAGCGCTCAAGCCCCCTTTCGTTCAACGGATTGATGGAGATAATTTTGGCTCCGCGTTTGGCAACCTCGCGTAAAGTGGTCAGCATGCGCGGATGGTTAGTGCCGGGGTTATGTCCGATACAAATGACCAGATCGCAGTGGTCAAAGTCGTCCAGTTCAACGGTCCCTTTCCCAAGGCCAATGGCCTGCGTTAATCCAGTGCTGGTAGGACCGTGGCACATGTTTGAGCAATCAGGGAAATTGTTGCTGCCATACTCGCGGGCAAACAGCTGATACAGAAATGCCGCCTCATTTGAGGTTCTGCCGGAGGTGTAAAACTCAACCTGTTCCGCTAAGTCATAGCTGCGCAGACGCTCACCGATGTCGTGGAAGGCGATATCCCAATCCACCGCCTGCCAGGTGTCTGACGCTGCATCGTATTTCATTGGATGCGTCAAACGACCAATGTTTTCCAGTTCATAATCGCTGTAGTGCCAGAGCGTGGAAACCGGATGACGGCTGAAAAATTCCGGAGACGCTTTCTTGCTGGTTGTCTCCCAGGAGACCGCCTTCACGCCATTTTCGCACAGCTCCATTGGCGCACGATGTCCAGGGTCCGGCCACGCACAACCCGGACAATCGAACCCTTTCACCTGGTTCATTTTGAACATTGCGATAATGTCGCGGGCGATAGCCTTTTGCGAAAATACCGAAGCAGTGACGGCTTTTACCGCGCCCCACCCGCCCGCCGGGCCCTGATAATCGCTTACTCCTGGAACACCATTTTTCATTATTACTGCTTATTCACCGCCAATTTTTGATGGTGAATACGGTAGCAATTTCCGTCCAACATTGATTTCCTCTTCATGGAGTACGGCCCGGCTACAATGAACGGGTTAGATTTATCTTCCCCTTTCAGCACAAAGCGACATAAAGTCCCAATCTGTTAAATTGAGTTTTCCCTAACTGCTACACTGCATCAACACAACCACTCAGAAGGCAGGTCAACATGTCAGACAATACCTATCAGCCCGCGAAAGTCTGGACGTGGGAAAAATCGAACGGCGGCGCATTCGCCAATATCAACCGCCCGGTTTCCGGCGCCACCCATGAGAAAACGCTGCCGGTCGGCAAACATCCGCTGCAGCTCTATTCGCTGGGTACACCAAACGGGCAGAAAGTGACGATTATGCTGGAGGAACTGCTGGCGCAGGGCGTCAAGGGCGCGGAATACGATGCATGGATTATCCGTATTGGCGATGGCGATCAGTTTTCCAGCGGCTTTGTTGAGGTGAATCCGAACTCGAAGATCCCTGCGCTGCGCGATCACTCGCAAAATCCGCCGGTTCGCGTTTTCGAGTCTGGCGCAATCCTGCTCTATCTGGCGGAAAAATATGGTTACTTCCTGCCGCAGGATTTGGCTAAACGTACTGAAACGCTGAACTGGTTGTTCTGGCTACAGGGTGCGGCCCCCTTCCTTGGCGGTGGTTTTGGTCACTTCTATAACTATGCGCCGGTAAAAATTGAGTACGCTATTAATCGCTTCACAATGGAAGCCAAGCGCCTACTCGACGTGCTGGATAAGCAATTAGCGCAGCATCAGTTTGTGGCCGGAGATGAATACACTATTGCCGATATGGCGGTCTGGCCGTGGTTTGGCAATGTGGTTCTGGGCAACGTGTACGACGCGGCAGAGTTCCTTGACGCAGGAAGCTACAAACACGTGCAGCGCTGGGCAAAAGAGATTGCAGCGCGTCCGGCGGTTAAGCGTGGCCGTATTGTAAACCGTACCAACGGGCCGCTGAACGAACAGCTTCATGAACGCCATGACGCCAGCGACTTCGATACCAATACCGAAGATAAGCGCCAGGCTTAAAATGCCTGATGGCGACGCCGGGGCGTCTTATCAGGCCTACAAAGATGTCATGCCGTAGGCCGGATAAGGCGTTTGCGCCGCCATCCGGAATAAAATCACGCGCTGGTGACGTCGTACTCCATACGGCGAAGTGCGTCTAACGTGGCTTTAGCTTCATCTTCATCAATGATGCTCATGGCGAACCCTACGTGCACCAGCACCCATTGCCCGACCAGCTCAGCTGTATCACCTTCACAAATCAGGGCAATATTGACATCACGTTTGATGCCGCACACTTCAACCTGCGCAAGCTGGTGAATATCTTCACCAACGGCCAGAACCTGACCAGGGACTCCAATACACATATCTGACTCCGCCCCATAGCAACCTATGGGTTATTCGACTTCAATACTTTTCACTTTCAGTGAATCGCCAGCATCAACCCGCAGACGATCGCCCTGACATAGTGGACACTGCGCATCATGCTGGGTGATTTCCACAACCTGACTGCAATCCCAGCACCACGCCTGGGCTGGTTTGTAATCAATATGCAGCTCACAACCCTGTGCCAGCGTCCCCTGACAGACGATGTCGAAACTGAAACGGACGGCACTCTCCTCAACGCAGGAGAGTGCGCCAATTTCCAGCCAAACGCCGGTTACGCGTTTGACACCGTGCTGCTCTGCCTGCTGTTGAACAATCTCAACCGCGCTCTGACAAAGGGACAGCTCATGCATTTTCGCAGTTCCGACGACCCAGCAGCAGCGCGCGGCGATTTAGCTGCGGCACATTCGGATCGCTCACCGGCAGCGATAACAGCATGCGCGCGCAATCATCAGTCAGACGGACACCTTCTTGTGCCGACATGCTATGCGAAAGCGGCGACATCAGCGAACAAGAGAGGTATTGCGATACGCCCTCCAGTTCACCCACGGTAAAGGTCATTTCGCCATACGGCAGACGCAACCCGATTTTTTCGCTGACTTTACGCACCGGCCAGATCTGGTCCGGTCCGGGGAAAATCAGTGCGCTGAGCATCCAGGGTGTGATAACACACCCCGTCCACTGACTTTCAAACAGCGTAAAATCAGAGACATACACCGGCATATTCGGATGCAGGAAGGAAAGATCGTGCATTGAACGCCGGGCAATCTCTTCAAACGCCGCCTGAATTTGCGTCTTCGGGGCCGTCTGAAAACCGACAAACTCCTCAGACATGAGCCGCCTCCCGAGGGATCGCTTCAACGCCTGATTCGCGAAGCGCGGCAAGAACCTGCTCAAGCGCAGGTTCAATCATGGCTTCAACCGTCGGCGTTAGCCCAATATGCGGTTCCAGCGATTCCGGAATAACACCGACTAACGTCAGCTTTTTCGGAAACTCGCCGGTGAAACGCAGGGCCGACAATACGTCGGCCAGGCCAAGCTGGTGCGGTGAGATTTTGTTCGTAAACAGCGCCGGAATCTCTTCATCCCGCAGGACCATCATCGTTCCCGGCGTGTTTTTCTTCGACACTATGGCGTCAGCAATGATCAGATGATCCCTGTTCGCCATATCGCCGAGAAGCTCCATCCCAGCCGTACCACCGTCCAGAACATCAACAAAGTCTGGCAGGATGTACCGTTGCTCTAACGCCTCAACGATACGCACCCCGATGGCTTCGTCGGTCAGCAAAATATTGCCGACCCCTAAGACTAATATCCGCATTACAGAACCTTAACTGAGACCACTTCGTTCCCGTCAACGTCCACCACATGCACCGCACATGACATACAAGGGTCGAAGGAGTGAATGGTACGAACCACTTCCAGCGGTTTGTTTGGATCGGCGATTGGCGTGCCTACCAGCGAGCGCTCATACGGTCCTACTTCATCGTTGAAGTTACGTGGGCCTGAGTTCCAGGTTGACGGAACAACCGCCTGGTAGTTGCTGATAATACCGTCTTTAATCACCATCCAGTGAGACAGCATACCGCGCGGCGCTTCGAGGAAACCAACGCCTTTAAATTCGCCCGTTGCCGGAATATCCGGTTTCACGAAGGTGGTGTGGTCGCCTTTACCAATGTTCACAATCAGCGCGTTGTACTGATCCTGCAGAACGTTCTGCAGTTCACAGCAGTGAACGGTACGGCCAATGATACGGCCCAGCGTTGAGTGCAGTTGCGACACTTCGATGGTTTTACCGGTCAGCTTGGTGTAAATCGCGATGATTTCATTCAGTTTGGCATGAGTAGACTCGCGTTTGGCCGCCAGTTTACACAGCATGTTGGCCAGCGGACCCACTTCAACCGTTTTACCGTAGAAGGTCGGCGCTTTAACCCAGGAGTATTTGCCGTCATCAGACCAGCCGGTGTAATCCGGAACCGTTGTACCTTCCCACGGAGCCTGCGGCGCTTCGTCTTTGTACCACGCGTGTTTCGCACTCTCCTGAATCCCTTTGATCAGGTACTCATCGGAGTGAGAAGTGATCGGACGATAGGTCGACAGATCTTCATTGGTGATGTAACCACCCGGGAACAGGAAGCTGCCGTTTTTACCGTCAGTCGGGAATTCCGGCGCGCTCAGGTAGTTAACCGCACCCTGACCGCGTTCCAGCCACTCAGGGTAGAACGCAGCGATAACCGCGGTATCAACTTTGTAAACCTGCTCAACGAAGTCGCTCAGCTTATCAATGAAGGACTTGATGTACATCAGGCGCTCAAGGTTCAGCACGCCGAGGCCGTCGAGGTTAATTGGGTTAGCAACCCCACCTACCGCCAGGTTCTGGATATGCGGCGTTTTACCGCCCAACAGCGCGACAACGCGGTTAGCATCACGCTGGCATTCCAGCGCCTGCAGATAGTGAGCAACCGCAATCAGGTTCACTTCCGGCGGCAACTGCATTGCCGGATGACCCCAGCAACCGTTGGCAAAAATGCCTAACTGACCGCTGGCGACAAGATCTTTGATCTTATTCTGAACCTTGGTGAACTCTTCCGTGCTGTTCAGGTGCCAGGAGGACACACCGTTCAGCATCGCGGACGCTTTCGCTGGATCGGCTTTCAGCGCCGAGGTGATGTCCACCCAGTCCAGCGCCGAGAGCTGATAGAAGTGAACAATGTGGTCATGCGTGGTGTGCGCGGCCAGAATGATGTTACGGATGTACTGTGCGTTCACCGGAACATCAATATTCAGCGCGCTTTCTGCTGCACGAACGGAAGAGATAGCGTGAGTGGTAGTACAAACGCCACAGATACGCTGAACAATCATCCAGGCATCGCGCGGATCGCGGTTTTTCACGATCTCTTCCATGCCGCGCCACATGGTACCGGAAGCCCATGCTTTAGATACCACGCCATTTTCAATTTCGCAGTCGATGCGTAAATGACCCTCAATACGGGTTACCGGATCAATAGTAATTCTCTGGCTCATGCTTTGCTCGCCTCATGACGATTTTGATCGTTTTGTTTTAAAGGAGGAAGTATCGGCAGTAGACGAATGAGTACGATGTATGCACAAATCTCAATAGCCACAAAACCAATAGAAATCAACAGTTCTTCCCAGGTTGGGAAGTAGTGGTAGCCACCACCAGGATTGAACGCCACCAGCGAATAGGACAGACGCCATGTTGCACAACCCAGCAATGCGCTCAACGCGGACAGATACAGCATGCGTGAGTCATTACGCAGCTTAGTGACGCGCAGCACCACCAGCGGGAAGACCATCAGTACGACTTCAATCCAGAACATTACGGAGTAAAGATCGCCTGCAAACGCATAGGACAGTTTGTCGCGATAGATCAACTCGCCAAAGCGCAGAACCACGAAAATCGCCAGCAATATGCTGATGGTATTCGTCAGCTTGATGAACAAGCTTTTCTCGTCCGGACCGTTACCTTTCAGACCGGCTTGTACCAGTGAACCTTCAAAGATGACGATCGAGAAACCCATAATAAAGGCGGTTAATACGGAGAAAAGCGGCAACATTTCATACGCTTGCCATAGCGGATGCACCTTATAACCCGCAGAAATCATCAATGAACCCATTGAAGACTGGTGCATGGTTGGCAGCAGCGCGCCGAGAGCGATAATAAAGAACATCACTTTATTCAAACGCTTGAG
>NZ_JAHLQZ010000067.1:0-19802 GCF_018919505.1 Citrobacter sp. S55_ASV_140 | reverse complement strand
TTGCTAAAACGACACGTTACAACGCTGGTTGGCTCGGGATTGCAGGGTATTCCGGAGACCTGGCGGCAGTATAGGACGTTCACAAAATCATTACAATTAACCTACATATAGTTTGTCGGGTTTTATCCCGAACAGTGACATAGGTCACGATAACAACATTATTTTAATTTTTAATCATCTGATTTGACAATCATTAAACAAAGTTGTTACAAACGACACCAGAAAAAGCATATAATGCGTAAAAGTTATGGGGTCACTCTTTCACCGGAGATTTAGTTATGTAACAGTGTGGAAGTATTGACCAATACCTTCAGGACAGTTATTAGTGATAGACAGGTTAAATAATTCGGATTGCTAAGTTGTTGATTTGTTACTATTTCACCATGAGTTAACTGATTTACCTGCAAGCGCCCATTGCTCTGTACCCTGGTTTTCGCCTCTATCGCAGAGCGGCGAGCCGAATAAAAAACTGGTAACGGTTGATTGATGTATCGAAAACAAGTCTGACTTCCGCAGTCTTAAGTAATAAGGCGCTAAGGAGACCGTAAATGGCTGATACTAAAGCAAAAATCACTCTAAATGGTGACGCTGCTATTGAACTGGATGTGCTGAAAGGTACGCTCGGTCAAGATGTTATTGATATTCGTAGCCTTGGCTCAAAGGGGATGTTTACTTTTGACCCAGGTTTCACCTCTACCGCATCCTGCGAATCCAAAATTACGTTCATCGATGGTGATGAAGGCATTTTGCTGCATCGCGGCTTCCCGATTGACCAGTTGGCGACCGAGTCCAACTATCTGGAAGTGTGTTATATCCTGCTGTACGGCGAAAAACCGACGCAGGAGGAGTACGACGAGTTCAAAACCACGGTCACTCGCCATACCATGATTCACGAGCAGATCACGCGTCTGTTCCACGGTTTCCGCCGCGACTCTCACCCGATGGCCGTTATGTGCGGTGTCACCGGGGCGCTGGCTGCGTTCTATCACGATTCGCTGGACGTAAATAATGCGCGTCACCGTGAAATCGCCGCTTTCCGTCTGCTGTCCAAAATGCCGACCATGGCAGCGATGTGTTACAAATACTCCATCGGCCAGCCGTTCGTTTACCCGCGCAATGATCTCTCCTACGCCGGTAACTTCCTGAACATGATGTTCTCCACGCCGTGCGAAAAATACGAAGTTAATCCAATCCTGGAACGCGCCATGGACCGTATCCTGATCCTGCACGCTGACCACGAACAGAACGCCTCGACCTCTACCGTACGTACCGCAGGTTCTTCTGGCGCGAACCCGTTTGCCTGCATCGCGGCTGGTATTGCTTCCCTGTGGGGACCGGCACACGGCGGCGCCAACGAAGCTGCGCTGAAAATGCTGGAAGAAATCAGCTCAGTTAAACACATTCCGGAATTTGTTCGCCGCGCGAAAGACAAGAATGATTCTTTCCGCCTGATGGGCTTTGGTCACCGTGTTTACAAAAACTATGACCCGCGCGCCACCGTGATGCGTGAAACCTGCCATGAAGTGCTGAAAGAGCTGGGCACCAAAGATGATCTGCTGGAAGTGGCAATGGAGCTTGAGCACATTGCGCTCAACGACCCGTACTTCATCGAGAAGAAACTCTACCCGAACGTCGACTTCTACTCTGGCATCATTCTGAAAGCGATGGGCATTCCGTCCTCCATGTTCACTGTGATCTTCGCCATGGCGCGTACCGTTGGCTGGATTGCACACTGGAACGAAATGCACACCGACGGCATGAAAATCGCCCGTCCTCGTCAGCTGTATACCGGCTACGACAAGCGCGACTTTAAGTCTGATATTAAGCGTTAATTGTCTGCCGGATAGCGCTCTCGCCTGTCCGGCCTACTCCCTTGAATCTTCCAGGCCGGACAGGGTGTTAATGCCGCTGTCCGGTCTGTTTATTCTTGACCCACATTATTTTATTCTCATCACGTTTTCTCTATGATTTACTGAGATCTTCCTCATTTCACTCAGGAGCATGGGATGCCTGTTTTGCAGTGGAGCCTGCTATTTCTGCTATCACTCCTTCTTTCCCTGTTCTTTCTGTTGATACATCTTCCAGGCGCATTGCTGCTCGGCTCGATGATTGTCGGTATCATTTTCAGTATGCGCGGGATCTCCCTGCACCCTCCCCGCTGCACATTTCTTGCCGCTCAGGCCATTCTCGGCTGCATGATTGCGCAAAACCTCACTGGATCCATTTTAACGACACTTGCGGCACACTGGCCGATGGTGATTGTCATCCTGCTGGCAACCCTGATTAGCAGCGCGGTGATCGGCTGGCTGCTGGTTCGCTACAGCAATCTACCGGGGAACACCGGCGCGTGGGGGTCATCACCTGGCGGGGCAGCCGCGATGGTTGCGATGGCGCAGGATTATGGCGCTGACATCCGCCTGGTGGCGTTTATGCAGTATTTGCGCGTACTGTTGGTGGTCGGCGCTGCCGCGCTGGTCACCCGATTTGTCATGGGCGAACAGGCACAAACGGTCGGCCAGCAAATCGTCTGGTTTCCACCGCTGAGTCTTAGTCTGTTAAGTACCATACTGCTGGCCGCAGTTGCCGGTGTAGCCGGGCGCTTACTGCGTATCCCCTCCGGCGTGATGTTACTGCCCATGCTGGCGGGCGCATTGCTAAACGCAGGCGGTATAATGGTCATTGAACTGCCGGAATGGTTACTGGCGATAGCGTATATGGCGATTGGCTGGCAAATCGGTCTTGGCTTTGACAAACAGATCTTTTTAATGGCGCTGCGGCCACTGCCGCAAATATTGTTGTCCATTTTTTCACTGATGGCGATTTGTGCCGCGATGGCCTGGGGGCTGGCGCATTATATGCAAATCGACTTTCTCACCGCCTATCTGGCGACCAGCCCTGGCGGAGTGGATTCCGTCGCGGTAATTGCCGCTGGCAGCCACGCCGATATGGCGCTAATCATGGCGATGCAAACCCTGCGGCTGTTCAGTATTTTATTGACCGGTCCGACGGTGGCACGTTTTATTTCAGCGCATGCGCCAAGACAGTCCACCTAATGCTGGCAGCCCGGACACCAGTAAAAGGGTCGCGAGGAAAGAGTCGTTTTCTCGATGATGCCGCCACAGCGCTCACAGGCTTCGCCATCCCGATGAAAGACCTTAAAGCGAAACAGCGCGCCGTGGTGCTTATTGTCATCGACCTGGCCGCGAGTGTTATACGACAGGCGAGGAATATCAAGTAGCGCTTGCGCCAGCGCATCCAACTGTTCATCGCTAAGCTGTGACGCTTTATGCTGACCGGTCAACCCCACCTGCCAGAGAATTTCTACCCGCAGATAGTTACCTAATCCCGCCAGAAATGCCTGATCCAACAGCAGACCGGAAAACTGGCGATTGCGAAAACGGGATGACAGCAGACGCGTTTTTACCTCTGCGGCCGTTAAACGCAAATCCAGCACGTCCGGTCCAACCCGTTGCAGAAATGGATGGGTGGTGAGCTGCTGTGGCGTCAGCATTTCGATGTCAGACGCGCTATACAGCAGGATAGTTTTATCCTCGGTTTGCAGCCTGACGCGCAGCACCCGCGTGGTTTGCGGAATGTTGCCGGTATCGACCACTCGCCACACGCCGTAAAGCTGATTGTGACTATACAGCGTCAGGCCATTGGAAAAATGGGTCAGTAAGGCTTTACCCCGCGTCTCAAGCTGGGTAACACTCTGCCCGATGAGTTGGGATTGATACGGTTTTAACTGCTCAAAGGCAAACCAGACATCCGTCAGGGGTTTACCTTTGACTGCCGCCTCCAGGGTATCCGCCGCGCGGCGGATCTCCGGGCCTTCAGGCATAATACTGTCCTTTGTTAATGTGTTGCGCCGCCTGTCACCGCGATATCGCTTTCCAACTGCAATGCGGTGGCAATCGCGACCTCCAGCGCCCGACGTACTGTTTCCGCCGCCATACTTGGCGCACCGGGGTGCTGCGCGGCCTGTTGTGGCAGATAAGGAATATGAATAAAACCGCCCTTCACTGCCGGCACGTCGCGTAATTTATGAAGCAGGCCATACATCACGTGGTTACACACGAAGGTACCCGCCGTCTGAGAAACCGAGGCCGGAATTCCCGCGTTGCGCATGGCGACAACCATCGCTTTGATCGGCAATGTGCTGAACCACGCCGCAGGGCCATCGGCCACAATCGGTACATCAATCGGCTGTTGCCCCTGATTATCCGCAATACGCGCATCGTCAACATTGATCGCCACGCGCTCCACGGTGATATCCGTTCTGCCACCCGCCTGCCCCACCGCCAGCACCAGCGATGGCGACAATGCGTCAATCGCGGCATTGAGTACGGAGAGAGACTCGCCAAAGACGCACGGCAACTGGCGAGCAACGACACGGCATCCATCGATGATAGCATTGTCGAGACCCGAGACCACTTCCCAGGAAGGGTTAACTGACTCGCCGCCAAAGGGTTCAAATCCCGTGATGAGTACTGTTTTCATCCTTCCTCCTTACAGGAACATCAGGAAATACATCAGAAAAACGTTAACCAACAGCAGCAGAATGCCGGTTGGCACCTGCGCTTTAATCACCGCGTTTTTGTCTGGTAGCTCCAGCAGCGCCGCAGGCACAATATTGAAGTTCGCCGCCATTGGCGTCATCAATGTTCCGCAATAGCCGGAGAACATACCAATCGCCGCCATCACCGCCGGGTTACCACCGTGTTGCAGTACGAGGATCGGAATACCGATTCCCGCGGTCACGATCGGGAAAGCGGCAAACGCATTGCCCATCACCATCGTCAACAAGGCCATACCAATGGTGTACACCGCCACCGCGATAAAACGGCTATCCACCGCCAGATATTCCTGGGTCAGATATGAAATGCCGCTGCCGACGCCCGCCGCAGTGAACAACAGTCCGAGCGTGGCCAGGATCTGCGGCAGGATGAATGCCCAACCGATGGAGTCCAGCAGTCGGCGCGCTTCCTGAATCGGCTGATGCACCCGCTCATGGGTCATTTTTATCGCCATCGCCAGACCAATCAACGAACCTGCGGTCATCGAAAAGAGCGTCACCAGCGTGGCATGATTACCCGGCCCAAACAGCGCATCCTGTAAACCCGGAATATGGTTGAACATCAGCACGCCGATAACGGTTACCACCGGGATCGCCAGCGCCGGAAAAAACAGGCGATTACCCAGACGACTGGCGCTCTCTTCGCGCTGTTGCTGCGTTCGTTGATGGTAGCTTCCCAGCTTTACGCCGCCGAAACCGGCGATCAGAGCCAGTATGACCACCGCGACGCCGACGGCAATATGCACCGCGCGTTTATCGCCAAACAGCGAGTATGTCCAGTCGCCAAGCAGAAAGAGAACGCCGTACAGGCCCCAAAACAGACCGGTGGTTAAGCGACGCGGGTTAGCCTTATCCCGCCAGGACATCAGCGCCACAATCAGTAATACCGCGCCTGCCAGCCAGTAGAGATAGCTTTGCTGAAAATTCATTTCGCTTCCCCTTTCGCTGCGGCATTCGCTTTCGCCACTTCACGCTGCAAATAGCTATCCAGCCGCCACAGACGCGTACCGTGGATCAGGAAGGCGCAAATTGCCGTCGGGATCCCCCACAGGGCGATATGCAGCGGTTCGGTCTGGATCCCGCCCGATTCCAGCATAAAATTGTGCATGAATATGATGGCACCGAAGGCAACAAAGATATCTTCACCGAAAAACAGCCCAACGTTATCAGTCGCGGCAGACATGGCGCGAAGACGATAACGAACCGCGCCCGGTATCTCACCGTGGTTTTTCTCGGCGGCCCCTTCCGCCATTGGCGCCAGCAGCGGACGCACCATCTGCGGATGTCCCCCCAGGCTGGTCAGCCCTAAGGCGGCGGTCGCCTCACGAATAAACAGATAGACAATAAGCAGACGGCCGCTGGTGGCGCTGCGGATTTTGGCAATCCACGCCTGAGCGCGCTCTTTGAGTCCGTGACGCTCCAGCAGACCAATAACCGCCAGTGGGATCAGCAGGATAAACGGCAGGTTGCGGGTGTTGAGAAATCCCTCCCCCAGCTTTTCCAGAATGGTAGCGATTGGCATATGCGCCGCCAGTCCGGTGACGATCCCGGCAATAATGACCACCAATACCGGGTTAAAACGTAAAAGAAATCCGACCACAATGACGGCGATACCCGTCAATGGCCAGAGAGAAATGACCTCTCCCATAATTAAATCCTTTATGTTGTTGTGTAATATATTATTGTTTTGTATGAAAAAATTATGCGCTAATTTGAATATTGCATGCTTCGAATGCGCTGCGCAAGCGACGGGCAAAAGCGAGTGCGTGCTCGCCATCCCCATGAATGCATACCGTCTGGGCCGTCACGTTCGCCCAAGTTCCGCTCTGGCTTTTTACTCTACCGGATTGCACCATTTCTAGCGTTTGCACCAGCGCCTGCTCTTCATCCTCAATCAATGCGCCAGGCTGGCTACGCGGAACCAGACTGCCGTCAGCCTGATAACCCCGATCGGCAAAAACCTCCTGACGCGTCACCAGGCCATAATGTTCCCCGGCGCGAATCAGTTCGCTTCCCGCCAACCCCACCAGAACCAGCGAGGGATCGCAGGCATGCACCGCTTTCGCAATCGCATCCGCCAACTGCGGATCTTTTGCCGCCTGGTTATAAAGCATACCGTGGGGTTTCACATGGCGCATCACGCCGCCTTCCGCGCGCGTAATGGCTGCCAGCGCGCCAATTTGATACAGCGTCTGCGCATAAACCGTTTCCACAGGCAGAGTCATGGCGCTACGGCCAAAATTCTCCCGATCCGGAAAGCTCGGATGTGCGCCTACCGCCACGCCATTTTTTAGCGCTTCACGCACGCTTAAAAGCATGGTTTGCGCATCACCGGCGTGAAATCCACAGGCGATATTAGCTGACGACACCAGTTGCAGCAGCGCTGCATCGTTAGCACAGCCCTCACCGAGGTCTGCGTTGAGATCAATTTTCATTATTAAGTCGCCATGTTAACTGTTGCAGGTAACGCTGCTGATCGTGGCGCGCCTTAAGCGCTTCCTCCAGCGAACACTGCACAAAATGAATCGGCTGACCGAGCGGGATCTGCGCCAGATGGTACATATCCGCTTCGATGATACAGGCGATGCGCGGATAGCCGCCCGTCGTCTGGGCATCGTTCATCAGCACGATCGGTTGACCATTATGCGGAACCTGCACCACGCCGGGGAGTAAGCCATGCGACAGCAACTCGCGATCGGTCATACGCGTCAACGGCTGCCCCTGCAGGCGATAGCCCATCCGGTTGCTTTGCGGGCTAAGCTGCCACGGCGAACGCCAGAAAGACGCCTGCGAGACCTCGTCAAATTCCTGGTATTCAGGCCCGGGCAGCGCGCGAATGTGGTTTCCCCACATCAGCTGTTTTACCCCCTGAGGTCCGCTGAATTGCCGGGTAGATACCCCAATCGCCAGCCGATCGCCATCACGCAGCAGACGCCCCTCCAGCCCGCCAATGCCGACTTTAAGATCGGTGCTGCGCGAGCCCATGACTTCGGGAACATCAAATCCGCCCGCAACCGCCAGATAACTACGCATACCATGATGTGGACGTTTTAGCGTCAGTCGCTGTCCCGCTTTCACCGGCAGTCGCCACCCACTCCACACAGGAGCACGATCCAGATGCGCTTCGCATCCGGCGCCGGTCAGGGCAAACCAACCATCGGCTTCAAATTCGACTACCAGTTGCCCCAGCGTGATTTCCAGCGCAGCGGCATTCGCATCATTTCCCACCAGCAGGTTAGCAACGTTTAACGCCGGTTTATCCAGCGCGCCGCAGTGGCTGATGCCGGATTGACGAAAATTGTGGCGTCCGCCGTCCTGGACCGAGGTGTACATGCCCGCACGAATGATGTTTAACATACCCCCTCCTTCTGCGGAACAAAACGCACGGTATCCCCAGCGCGCAACAGGATCGGCTCTTCTCGTTTTGGATCAAATAACGACACGGAGGTACGCCCAATCAATTGCCATCCGCCGGGCGTGGCAAGCGGATAGACCCCCGTTTGCGATCCACCGATACCTACAGAACCTGCCGGAACAAGCAGACGCGGTTCTGACCGTCTGGGGGTATGGAGTGGTTCAGGTAAGCTCCCCAGATAGGGGAACCCTGGCTGAAAACCAATAAACCACACCACATAGTCGACTGACGCATGAAGTTCAACAACCTGCTTGTCGCTTAATCCACTGTGCCGGGCGACCTCTGCCAGATCGGGGCCAAACTCACCGCCATAAGTCACGGGAATTTCAATAAAACGCGAATCCGGTTCCAGCGCTTCGCTCTCTTCCCACCAGCGCTGCAGGCGTTCAATCGCATCCAGCGCCAGCGTTTGTGGGTCACGCAAGATCACCGTGATATTGTTCATTCCTGGAATCGCTTCACGTACATTCGGTGCATCAACCAGACGCTGGGCCAGACGCCAGATACGTTTTTGAGTCGCCAGCGTAATGGGCGGCTCCAGTTCCAGAACTACCGCAGTCTCACCTAACAGATAACAACGCGCTCGCTGCACTTTGGTCCCTCTTTATTACGCTGGGTTAGGAATATCAATAAAAGTGACATCCAGATCGGTATTTTCATTCAGCCATTCGCTTAATGCGCGAATCCCGCCGCGTTCGGTCGCATGGTGACCGGCAGCATAAAAATGCAGCCCCTGTTCGCGGGCAGAGTGAATGGTTTGCTCTGAGACTTCACCGGTGATAAAGGCATCGACGCCAAACCGGGCTGCGCTATCAATGAAGCTTTGACCGCCCCCCGTACACCACGCGACGCGTTGCACCATTTCCGGCCCGGTATCACCGCACCATAACGGTTTACGGCCCAGACGCGCTTCAATCCACGACGCCAGCTCCAGCCCCGGAACCGGCATAGAGAGTTCACCCCACGGTACCAGCGGCTCAATTTCCCCCATCACGGTAATCCCCAATAGCGCGGCAAGCTGCGCGTTATTACCCAGTTCCGGATGGGCATCCAGCGGCAGATGCCAGCCATACAGGTTGATATCATTTTCCAACAGCGTTTTCAGACGATGGCGCTTCATGCCGCGAATCACCGGAGATTCGCCTTTCCAGAAATAACCGTGATGAACGATGACCGCATCGGCCTGCAGGCGCACCGCCTCGTCCAGCAGCGCCTGGCTTGCGGTCACGCCGGTCACGATTTTATGCACCGTCTCTTTGCCCTCAACCTGCAAACCGTTCGGCGCATAGTCGCTAATGGCGGCGCTGTTCAGTTTGTCATTGATCAGTTGTTCCAGTTCGGTGTTTTTCATCATCGTCCTCGTTGTCATAAGTTCTGCCTGCCCAATCAGCAACACAGCTTAGGTTAAAATAGCGTCCTCGCCTGCGTTCGTCGATAGTCATTTCACTGACACATTAAGAAACAATCACACCACTGTAGAACGTAATTTGCATACCACCACGCGATCTAATTCATGTATATTTATGCAATCAGACAGCATATTGCAAAAATAATCAGATCTGTATCAAAGTTACAACTTTAAGGAAACACGCCCGCACAGCACATTCAACCTGTTGCGAGACATTTACTTCGAGAAAACAATGAATAAACAAGCATCTCAACCGCGGGCGATTTATTACGTTGTCGCGCTACAAATTTGGGAATATTTCAGTTTTTACGGTATGCGTGCGCTGCTGATTCTGTATCTCACTAACCAGCTTAAGTACGACGATAATCACGCCTATGAACTGTTCAGCGCCTACTGCTCGCTGGTCTACGTCACACCCATTCTCGGTGGGTATCTGGCAGATAAAGTGCTCGGCAACCGGATGGCGGTGATGATCGGCGCATTTTTGATGGCGGTGGGGCATCTGGTGTTGGGCGCCAGCGAAATGGCCCCGGCATTCCTTTATTTATCGCTAGCGATTATCGTCTGTGGCTACGGTCTATTTAAATCCAACGTCAGTTGCCTGCTGGGTGAACTGTATCAGCCTGAAGATCCCCGCCGCGACGGTGGGTTCTCTCTGCTCTACGCCGCCGGCAACATCGGCTCAATCATTGCCCCGATAGCCTGTGGCTATGTGCAGGAAGAGTACAGCTGGGCGATGGGGTTTGCGCTGGCCGCTATCGGCATGCTGGCAGGGCTGGTGATTTTCTTATGTGGTAATCGCCATTTCGCCCATACCACCGGCGTCAATAAGGCTGTTCTGCGCGCGAAAAAATACATGTTGCCGAACTGGGCCTGGTTGTTAGTTCTGCTGGTTGCCGCCCCACTGCTGATTACTGTCTTGTTCTGGAAAGAGTGGTCCGTGTACGCCCTGATCGTTGCTACTGTTATCGGTCTGGCGGTTCTGGCGAAGATTTACCGCCAGGCGCAAACCCAGAAGCAGCGCAAAGAGCTGGGACTCATCGTCACGCTGACCTTCTTTAGCCTGCTGTTCTGGGCCTTTGCTCAACAGGGCGGTAGCTCAATCAGCCTGTATATCGACCGCTTTGTTAATCGCGACATTATGGGGTATTCCGTACCCACCGCGATGTTCCAGTCAGTTAACGCCTTTGCGGTTATGCTGTGCGGTATCGTGCTGGCATGGGTGGTCAAAGAGAGTGTAGGCGGCAATCGCACCGTACGCATCTGGGGCAAATTTGCCCTTGGTCTCGGTTTAATGAGCGCCGGTTTCTGTATTCTGACCTTAAGCGCCCGCTGGTCCGCCGCTTACGGCCACTCTTCCATGCCGCTGATGGTATTGGGGCTGGCGGTCATGGGCTTTGCGGAACTGTTTATCGACCCGGTGGCAATGTCACAAATTACCCGCATTGAGATCCCCGGAGTAACCGGTGTATTAACCGGCATTTATATGCTGCTTTCCGGCGCAATCGCCAACTACCTGGCTGGGGTGATCGCCGACCAGACGTCACAAGGTTCGTTTGACGCTGCCGGCGCCATCAACTATTCCATCAATGCCTATATCGACGTCTTTAGCGAAATTACCTGGGGCGCACTGGCCTGTGTGGTACTGGTGCTGCTGATTTGGCTGTACCAGTCGCTGAAATTCAGAAACCGTGCGTTAGCGGTAGAGTCCTGAGTGTACAGGCCCGATGATGTGATAAGATTCGGGCCTGTTTTTTCAGGTAATTATGCATGAATTGCTGCGAGTTCCTCTTCAGTAAGACCTGTAACCAGTAGCACCATTGTGCGATCTATACCTTGCTCCAGCATGGTTTGCGCTATACGTAATGCGGCTTCTTGTTTACCCTGCTGTAACCCTTCCTGTAATCCATCTAACCGTAACCGCTCTGCAATAGTCATCAGCCTCTCCTTATGTTGGGGGATCCGTTGCGCTATCTCCTGCATAAATTCATTAAAACGAGATTCGTCGCCAGATTGTAGGATGTAATTAAACATCGCCTGTAATTGCGTGTCATTAGCGCATCCAGTAAGTAGCAGCGTGGCCAGTTGCTCTACCAGCCCCAGCAAATCCCGCTGACGGATATGTTTTTGCATTAATTCCAGCAGCGCCATTCGTCTGTGAGCCATGATCTCATCATCGGGTACCACCGTTATGTCTACCAACGGAAATGCGCTGGAATAAAGCTGTCTTGCCGCCACGGGGTCAGCAAAGGCATCCAGCCAGCACAATGAGTACGGATAGGGGCTTCGGCAGCCATGATAAAAGAGCATCGGTATAACCAGAGGCAGTTCCTTATGCCCTGCGTCCAGATGACGCTGCATCGCCGCCATCGCATAACGCAACAGACGAAAAGCCATATGCGGCTCAGCTGAACTTTGATGCTCTATCACCACATAGACATAACCGTCACCGTTGCGTGTGTGCAAAGACCAGAGCACGTCGGAGTAGCGCGAACGTAAATCCGCTTCAATAAAGCTTTCTGACTCCAGCTTCAGCGAATTCAAATCGCAAAGCATCCGCAGTTCAGCTGGCAGGTGAATGTCGAGAAAATCCCGCGCCGTTTCGGGATGATGTAAAAACGTTTTAAATACCGCGTCGTGCGGTGTGGAGGTTGTTGGCATTGTCATCAAGTTCCATCACCCGAATTAAGATGACGGAACTTTACTGCCAGATAAAAGCATCTGCATCAGGGCATTAACAACCTTGCGCGCACACTTCAGCGCTAAACGCGCCCACCTGCAACAAATTCATTTTGCTGGAAGGCATTACGCAGAAATCCACCCTGCCTTTACCCTTTTCGCGCCGCCTCATATGCCGCCAGCGTAGCCAGTCTGGCCTGCTTATGATCGACAATCGGGCGAGGATAGTTGAGCGTCACCTGCGCTTTTTCCGCCCACGACCACGGCTCATGGATGGCTTTACCCGGCACATCGCGCAATTCCGGCAGCCACTGGCGGGTAAACTCACCGTCACGGTCAAATTTTTCGCCCTGCGTCGTGGGGTTAAATATGCGGAAATACGGTGCGGCATCGGTTCCGGTGGATGCGGCCCACTGCCAGCCGCCGTTATTGGCCGCCAGGTCGCCATCGATCAGTTGCGACATGAAATACTGCTCCCCTTTACGCCAGTCGATCAGCAGGTCTTTTACTAAAAAACTGGCCGTAATCATGCGTAAACGATTATGCATCCAGCCCGTGGCGTTGAGCTGACGCATCGCCGCATCCACAATCGGGTAACCCGTTTGACCCGTTTGCCAGGCCTGCAAATGCGTCGGGTTATTCTGCCATTGCACGCGATCGGTCCAGCGGATAAAGGGTTGATACCGACACAGCGCCGGATGATACGTCATCAGATGACGATAAAATTCACGCCAGATAAGCTCGTTCAGCCAGACGCTGCCCGCCCCGCCCTCAAGCGCCTGCGGCTGCTCTGCGAGCAGTCGATTCAGGCATTGGCGCGGCGATAACCCGCCTGTCGCCAGGCTTGCGGATAATCGACTGGTCCCGTCAATCGCTGGAAAATCACGCTGCTGTTCGTATTTTCCCGCAGCCTGCTGGCAAAACTGGCGTAATTGCGCGATGGCCAATTTTTCCTCTGCCACAAACCTTTGGGCATCAAAATTTTGCTGCGGATAGCTCAGCGTTATTGATGTTAACGGTGCGTCAAGAGCGCCGCTTTCTCTCATTTTTGGCGCGCTCACACATTCTGGAATACCGTCTTTAATCCGCTTCAGCCAGGCATTTTTAAACGGCGTGAACACTTTATACATCTCATGATTGCCGGTCATCACCGCTCCAGGAGGCAGGATCACGCTGTCATCAAACCCTTCGCACACCACCTGGGGTAATGATTTCTCTACGTTTACATCACGCTGTCGTTCGTTTATTTCATATTGATAGTTATAAAATAATCGACTGACGTCATACTGCAGGCAGACACGTTTGACGGTGTCCACGCTGGCCGCAAAATCAGCCACTTCATGAAACAGTAAAGGGATGCCTTTTTCTGCCAGCGCCGCTTGTAACGCATTCAACTGCGCGTTGACAAATGCCGCCTGACGCGGGGCCATATCGTGGGCCTTCCACTGCCCGGGGGTAGATATATATAACGCCAGCACCTGCGCAGAACGATCCCGACAAGCAGCCGCCAGCGCGAGGTTGTCGTGCAGACGTAAATCACGCCGAAACCAGACCAAATGGGTGGTCATAACACTCCTGAAGAAAAAAATTAACGCCCGTAGCGCAAACGCAGAGCCTCTGGCCAGGGATTGAAATAGCGCTGCCCGGAAAGATAAGCATCCGGGTATTCCGCCATATAGTGTTTGAGTAATGTTATTGGCGCAAGCAGCGGTTGAGTCGCACGTCGATAGCCGTCAATGAGAGAGGCCAGCTCTTGTCGCTGACGAGAATTTAATTGCGTACGAAAATACCCCTCGCGCTTATCACTAAAACGCAGGGAGACAGCCTCGCCCTCTTTGACCAGATGCAGCGCAGGTCGCGGGACCGGTAACCCGATCCCCATTTCAGGGCATACGGGTTCGAACGCGACCCACGGCGACAGTTCTTCTACAGCAAAGGCCGGGCGCTTATGCCCACCATCATAGCGAACCGCTTCCCCCAACAGACAGGCACTGATACCAACAGGGATTTTCTCGCTCATGATCGCTCCTTTTCATTCCTGAGATAAGTGTAGCTATCATGAGCAAAAAAGCCGCTGATATCAGCGGCTTTTAGGATTCATTAATTATCAGTAGAAATCGCAGGTGGCTTTTTCAGCCTGCTCCATCCACACCGGCTTATCACTGGTTTTAGACCAGACGCGATGCAGGTAGCTGTAAAAACGGGCACGGTCTTTCCAGAACAGCATGACCGGCAGCGCCAGTACGCCCGCCACTACGGCAAAGGTACGGCGTAAGAAAACAATGTGTGCTGGATATTCTTTATAAAAGTCCATAATCCTCTCCCATATAACTGTTCGGTGAATCGCACCGGAAAAATAAAGTTGGTTAACTGATAAAAATAATACCGCCTTGTGTGTAATTTTACTACTCATCCGACCACTTATTTTTATCTATTTATGCCCCGTTTAGCTTAAAACCGTAATTAAGTTACATAAAAGTTAAATTAATACTAACCATTAGTTAAATAATGGTCTTTGCCATTTTTATACTTTTTTTACACCCCGCCCGCCGATTTTTGCGAAATCTTTGCAAGCAAAAACCTACGCTCTGGTTATCACATTTATGCCACTGGAGGTGCACTGTGAGTGCAGGCGTGATAACCGGCATTGGGCTGGTCTTTTTATTATTAGGTTACCTTGTGTATGCCCTGATTAATGCGGAGGCGTTCTGATGGCGGCTCAAGGATTTTTACTCATTGCCAGTTTCTTGCTGGTGCTGTTTGTCATCGCCAGACCGCTGGGGTTTGGGCTGGCCCGACTCATCAATAATACGTCTCTGCCGGGCCTCGCTGGCGTGGAGAGTGTGCTCTGGCGTGGTCTGGGCATTTCGCAACAGGAGATGAACTGGCGGCAGTATCTGCTGGCAATCCTCGCGCTCAATGTACTGGGCCTGCTGGTCCTGTTTTCGATGCTGATGGCGCAAAACCTGCTGCCGCTGAATCCTCAGCAGCTTCCAGGACTTTCATGGCATCTGGCGCTCAACACCGCGGTGAGTTTTGTCACCAATACCAACTGGCAATCTTATGCCGGTGAAACCACTTTAAGCTACTTCAGCCAGATGGCTGGGTTGACCGTGCAGAACTTCCTGTCCGCGGCGACCGGTATTGCGGTGATTTTTGCCCTGACGCGTGCCTTTACGCGCCAGAGCATGGATACGCTGGGTAATGCCTGGGTCGATCTGGTTCGTATTACGCTGTGGATCCTCGTGCCGATTGCGCTGCTCATCGCCCTGTTTTTTATTCAACAAGGCGCGCTGCAAAACGTATTGCCCTATCAGCCCATCACGACGCTTGAAGGGGTGAGACAGTTGCTGCCGATGGGACCTGTCGCTTCGCAGGAAGCGATTAAGATGCTCGGCACCAACGGGGGCGGTTTCTTTAACGCTAACTCAGCACATCCGTTTGAAAACCCAACCGCACTGACCAACCTGGTACAGATGCTGGCTATTTTCTTAATTCCTACCGCGCTGTGTTTTGCCTTTGGCGATGTGGTGGGCGATCGTCGTCAGGGCCGGACCCTGTTATGGGCCATGTCGCTCATTTTTGTCATCTGCGTAGCCGTCGTGATGTGGGCCGAAGTTCAGGGCAACCCGCATCTGATGCAGTTAGGTGCAGATAGCAATATCAACATGGAAGGCAAAGAGAGCCGCTTTGGCGTACTGGTCAGCAGTCTGTTTGCGGTCGTCACAACGGCGGCATCCTGTGGCGCAGTGATTGCGATGCATGACTCTTTTACCGCACTCGGCGGAATGGTGCCGATGTGGCTGATGCAAATTGGCGAAGTGGTCTTCGGCGGTGTGGGTTCAGGTCTGTACGGCATGCTGCTGTTCGTATTGCTGGCTGTGTTCATCGCCGGGCTGATGATTGGCCGAACACCGGAATACCTGGGTAAGAAAATCGACGTGCGCGAAATGAAAATGACCGCGCTGGCGATTCTGGTCACCCCTGCGCTGGTCCTGCTTGGCACAGCAATAGCAATGATGACCGATGCCGGGCGCAGCGCCATGCTCAACCCGGGTCCACATGGGTTTAGTGAAGTGCTGTATGCCGTGTCATCTGCTGCGAACAACAACGGTAGCGCCTTTGCCGGATTAAGCGCCAATAGCCCGTTCTGGAACTGCCTGCTGGCGCTGTGCATGTTCTTTGGTCGCTTCGGCGTGATCGTACCCGTGATGGCTATTGCCGGGTCGCTGGTCAGTAAAAAGATCCAGCCTGCCAGCCCTGGCACGCTACCCACCCACGGCACGCTGTTTGTCGGGTTGTTAATCGGTACGGTGTTACTGGTTGGCGCTCTCACCTTTGTTCCTGCCCTGGCCCTTGGCCCGGTCGCAGAATACCTGTCATTACACTGAGTGATGCGGAGCACATTACTATGAGTCGCAAGCAACTGGCGCTGTTCGAACCTTCTCTGGTCGCACAGGCGCTGATGGATGCCGTGAAAAAATTAAGCCCACATACCCAATGGCGTAATCCGGTGATGTTTCTCGTCTGGCTGGGCAGTCTGTTGACCACGCTGTTAACGCTGGCGATGGCAACAGGTTATATGCCTGGCAATCCGTGGTTTACCGGCGCGATTAGTCTGTGGCTGTGGGTTACCGTCCTGTTCGCTAACTTTGCCGAAGCGCTGGCTGAGGGGCGCAGTAAAGCACAGGCGAACAGTCTGAAAGGGGTGAAAAAAACCGCCTTTGCCCGCAAACTTCGCGAACCAAAATACGGCTCGGCCATGGATCACGTCCCTGCCGATGATCTCCGTAAAGGCGATATTGTGCTGGTGGAAGCTGGCGATATTATCCCGTGTGACGGCGAGGTGATCGAAGGTGGCGCATCGGTAGACGAAAGCGCGATTACCGGTGAGTCTGCGCCGGTCATTCGTGAATCCGGTGGCGATTTTGCCTCGGTCACCGGCGGGACTCGCATCCTCTCCGACTGGCTGGTGATCGAATGTAGCGTAAACCCCGGCGAAACATTCCTCGACCGGATGATCGCCATGGTCGAAGGCGCGCAGCGGCGTAAAACCCCCAATGAAATCGCCCTGACGATCCTGCTGATTGCCCTGACTATCGTCTTTCTGTTGGCGACCGCCACGCTATGGCCGTTTTCCGCCTGGGGCGGCAGCGCGGTCAGCGTCACGGTACTGGTTGCCCTGCTCGTTTGTCTGATCCCCACCACCATCGGCGGTCTGCTTTCTGCTATTGGCGTGGCCGGGATGAGCCGAATGCTGGGCGCGAACGTCATTGCCACCAGCGGACGTGCGGTCGAAGCCGCGGGTGACGTGGACGTCCTGCTGCTGGATAAAACCGGTACCATTACGCTGGGTAACCGTCAGGCTTCAGATTTTCTGCCTGCCCAGGGCGTGGACGAAAAAACGCTGGCCGATGCCGCACAGCTTTCATCGCTGGCCGATGAAACACCGGAAGGCCGCAGCATCGTTATTCTGGCAAAACAGCGCTTTAATCTGCGTATTCGCGACGTGCAATCGCTGCACGCGACCTTTGTGCCGTTTACCGCGCAAAGCCGGATGAGCGGTATCAACATCGACAACCGTATGATCCGCAAAGGTTCGGTCGATGCCATTCGTCGTCACGTTGAAGCCAACGGCGGTCACTTCCCCGCCGATGTCGAGCAGAAGGTCGACAACGTCGCTCGCCTTGGCGCTACGCCGCTGGTGGTAGCCGAAGGCTCCCGCGTACTGGGCGTGATAGCCCTGAAAGATATTGTGAAAGGCGGGATCAAAGAACGTTTTGCCCAACTGCGCAAAATGGGGATCAAAACGGTGATGATAACCGGCGATAACCGCCTGACCGCCGCCGCGATCGCCGCAGAAGCCGGGGTGGATGATTTCTTAGCGGAGGCCACGCCGGAAGCCAAGCTGGCGCTGATTCGTCAGTATCAGGCGGAAGGCCGTCTGGTGGCGATGACCGGCGACGGAACCAACGACGCCCCGGCACTGGCGCAGGCGGATGTCGCGGTCGCCATGAACTCCGGGACCCAGGCGGCGAAGGAAGCTGGCAACATGGTGGATCTCGATTCCAACCCCACCAAACTGATTGAAGTGGTGCACATTGGGAAACAGATGCTGATGACGCGCGGCTCGCTGACCACCTTCAGTATCGCCAATGACGTGGCAAAGTATTTCGCCATTATCCCGGCCGCGTTCGCCGCCACCTATCCGCAGCTCAATGCGCTTAACGTCATGGGACTGCATTCGCCGGATTCAGCGATCCTCAGCGCGGTTATCTTTAATGCGCTAATCATCGTTTTTCTGATCCCACTGGCGCTTAAAGGCGTGAGCTACAAGCCGTTATCCGCATCTGCAATGTTGCGCCGTAATTTGTGGATCTACGGTCTGGGCGGTCTGGTGGTGCCATTTATTGGTATTAAAGCGATTGATTTACTGCTGACCCTGTTGGGTCTGGTGTGAGGTTTCAGATGAGTGGATTACGTCCTGCATTATCAACATTGATTTTCCTGATGCTTATTACCGGCGGGGCTTACCCGCTGCTGACCACCGCGCTGGGGCAGTGGTGGTTTCCCCACCAGGCTAACGGCTCGTTGATCCGCGAAGATCAGGTTGTTCGCGGCTCTGAGCTTATTGGGCAACATTTTACCGCCGCCGGTTATTTTCAGGGGCGTCCGTCTGCGACGGCGGAAATGCCCTATAATCCCATGGCTTCTGGCGGCAGTAACCTGGCCGTCAGCAACCCGGAACTGGATAAACAGTTGCAAAGCCGGATTGCCGCGCTGCGCGCTGCCAATCCACAGGCTAATCCAGCCGTTCCGCTAGAGCTGGTAACCGCGTCTGCCAGCGGGCTGGATAACAACCTGACGCCCGCCGCGGTGGCCTGGCAAATTCCTCGCGTGGCGCAGGCCCGCAACCTCAGCGTTGAAGAGGTGTCGCGCCTGGTTGCACAATACACGCAAAAGCCGCTGGTCAGTTTTATCGGCCAGCCGGTGGTGAACCTGGTGGAACTTAATTTAGCGCTGGATAAGCTCTGAGAAAAAGGACATGCATAGCGAACCCTTACGTCCCGACCCCGATCGCCTGTTGGAGCAGACCACCGCCCCGCACCGCGGAAAACTAAAACTATTCTTCGGCGCCTGCGCAGGCGTCGGGAAAACCTGGGCCATGCTAACGGAAGCCCAGCGGCTGCGGGCGCAGGGGTTAGATGTGCTGATTGGCGTGGTGGAAACCCACGGACGCAAAGAGACCGCCGCGCTGCTGGACGGTCTCAGTATCCTGCCGCTAAAGCGACACGCGCGTCATGGTCGTCACATCAGCGAGTTCGATCTTGATGCCGCGCTGGCCCGCCGTCCGGCGCTCATTTTAATGGATGAACTGGCGCACAGTAATGCGCCAGGCTCACGCCATCCAAAGCGCTGGCAGGATATTGAAGAGCTGCTGGAAGCCGGTATCGATGTCTTTACCACCGTTAACGTCCAGCATCTGGAAAGTCTCAATGATGTGGTCAGCGGCGTCACTGGTATTCAGGTGCGCGAAACCGTCCCTGATCCTTTCTTCGATGCCGCTGACGATGTGGTGCTGGTCGATCTTCCCCCCGATGATTTGCGCCAGCGCCTGAACGAAGGCAAGGTCTATATCGCAGGTCAGGCGGAAAGAGCCATCGAGCATTTCTTTCGCAAAGGTAATTTGATCGCGCTGCGCGAGCTGGCCTTGCGCCGCACGG
>NZ_JAHLQZ010000066.1:0-19940 GCF_018919505.1 Citrobacter sp. S55_ASV_140 | reverse complement strand
CAGTATGCTACTTTCCACATATAGCGACGTGTAGTGAGCGGATGCTGGCGAGCTTCAGCAAGCGCTCGGTTGTAGACAGGGTAAACATTATTGAAGAGAGAATGGTTAAAGTAATCAATAACCGTAGTTTTGATAGTCGACAACCCTAACTCTTTCGCGTCTATCACTTCAATTCGCTGACCATATTTTTTCAGAAAATCTAATGCACGCTCATCGACCGGGCGGGTACTACCTTCAGAAAGCTGTACGAAAAATGGTGTATTAGCATCCGTAATTTCGAACGGTCCGTGGAAGAATTCACCGCTGTGAATACAGGCTGAATGAATCCACTGCATTTCCATAAATATGCAGATACTTTGTAAATATGACGCGCCATAGCCCGCCCCACTGGCAACAGTATAAATAACTTTATCGTCTTTATATTCTTGAGCAAATGCTTGTGCCCGTTCAGCCACATGCTCGCAAGCACGATATACAATACGGTTAATTTTACTGACGCCATCCAGGAAATCGTCATAGTGAACATAGCCTTCTGTTTGCTGAAGAAGCTCTACCGCGGTAAGCAAACATTGTATCGTCTTCTCTTCAGCGACATCTTTTCCCTCGCCGAAGGTATAGGTCTCAACATAATCACAATGCGCAACCAAAGGTGAATCCATAACCCAGGTAAGCCCAATAACGGTCGCGCCATGCAGGCGTGCAATTTCTGCCGCCTTCGTGGTTTCAGGGGTATTGCCTTTATGCGAAGCAACAACAACGATGGCATTTTCACCCAGCGCAACAGGCGGGTTACTGATAAATTCCCCACTGTTGTAAAGGCCCACGCTCAGCGTTTTTGACTCTTTTTCTAAGAATGCTTTTGCCGGGTAGAACGCGGCATAAGACCCACCACAGGCAACATAGTAAACATGTTTAGTCCCCCCTTTTTCCGCCTGGCTGGCCACAATATCGTTCACAATTTCTTTAATGCTCATTATGGTTCCCTCTGGTTCAATCAATCATACAGGCGGATATCGCCTACAAAATGACTCTTAATGTATTGGTATTTTTATAATACATTTAAAGACATTTGATCAACGTAAGAACCATAAAAAATCGGGATCCGCGACACGGATCCCGATTTTAGCCAGTATCAAAGATGTAAGAGGAGGACCTATACGGTGAATCGAATCTTGTCGCCAACGATCAACTGACGGGACACACAAGATAATTCTCCTTTGTTATCAATCATTTCACTCTTAATTAAAATCAGAGGATAATTTTCACTCACCCCAAGATAGTGAGCAACCTCAAAGCTTGCATACACTAGCTCAATCATTTTGCGCGAATGGGTAAACCACAGCCCATATTTTTCACGTAAGCAAGCGTATAACGAATGATTATTGAGGTCCTCTTGCAGCAGAAAGGCAAAACGAGGAGGTAACTGGATGGTTTCCAGCGAAACGGGAATATCGTCAGCATAACGAATACGTTCAATGACTACCGCTTTCTCTTTTTCAGCCATTCCCAGCGAGGCGCTGGTCTCGTTATCCACCGATTCAAAAACCGATTTGATAGTCCGGGAGCCGGGCCGCCGCCCCTGGGACTGACACAACTCGCTAAAGCTCATAATCCCGGTCATGCTGCGCTGAAACTTTTCATTGCTGACAAACGTTCCCTTGCCAGAAACACGCGTCAGAAGATTTTCACGCGTTAGAGCATCCAGAGCTTTACGCACCGTTACACGACTAACCTGCCACTGGCTACTGAGTTCATTTTCTGTGGGGATCTGCTGACCGGGCTTGTATTCACCGCGCAAAATCGCCTCTTTCAAGGATGCCTCAAGCTGTTTATAGAGAGGTTTTGCGCTATTGCTGTCAGGTTGCTCCATCATTTGTATCCGTTTGTATTATTAGAATACCATGACACGTATTATAACTATTTACCTGACATTTGCTGGCATAAAAAAAGAAAATCGGCCACAAAATCAATCTGGTGGCCGATTTATCATATTGAAATTACTGATGGTTCTGCATATACGGCGTATAAACCCCGTTCAGACTTTCTAGGAACGCCACGATATCGTCGATATCTTCCTGCGGCAGTTCCTTACCCACCTGATAACGCAGCATCAGTTTGACCGCACCATCGAGCGTAGGCACATCACCGCGATGGAAATAAGGCGCAGTCAGCGCAACGTTACGTAATCCAGGGACTTTCTGACGTAGCTTGTCACGTAGCTCATTGGTAACGTTCATCCGGCCAATATCTGCGGCAGTGACTTCGCCGAAATTAAAGTCCTTTTTCAAACCTAATGGTTCAAATGAGCGTCCGCCTAAAATAATACCGCCATGACAGGTCGCGCACTTATTTTCCTTAAACAACTGATAGCCATGTTTTTGCTGAGCCGTTAACGCTTCCTCATCACCACGTAACCACTTATCAAACGGTGAATTTGGCGTGATCAGCGTTTTCTCAAATTCAGCAATCGCATCGGTAATATTATCTCCGCTGAATCCCTGTGGATAAACCGCAATAAATTCTTGCTTCAAGAGCGGATCTTTATCCAGCTTCTGGATAATTTCATCCCAGGATTTAGATGCCATTTCAATCGGGTTCAACGGCGGACCACCTGCCTGCGCCTGTAATGTCGGCGCACGGCCATCCCAGAACTGTTCCACGTTAAAGACTGAGTTAAACACCGTTGGCGCGTTGATCGGCCCGACCGCTCCGCCTACGCCAATTGACGTTTTCCGGCCATCCACACCACCCGCATTCAGGGCATGACAGTGCGCGCAAGAGATCGTGCTGTCGCCGGAAATACGCGGATCGTGATAAAGCGTAAAGCCAAGCGCCACCTTCCGGGCATCAGTCGGGATGCTTTCTGGTATTGGCTGTACGGGTTCATTACGATGCTGCTCGGCGGTATCTTTACTGGCGTAATACTGCTCACGCTGTTTGGCGACCCAGCCCAAAATGTCTTCGCGCTCCGCATCGCTCACCTTACCGGCCCAGTGCAGCGCGGTATAACGCGTCGGCGGCATGGTTTCGTACTGCATCACCCATTCAATTTTATTCAGGTCGCTTTGCGAAACGGGTTTATCCGCGACCAGCGCCGCACGAACGGCCTCAAGATTGAAAGATTTATATCCCAGTTGAATGTCGTAATTCATCAACTGCTTAGCGACAGGAAAAGAAGAATAGAAAGGTAATTCAGCCGAAGGGGTGTGACAATAATCACATCCTTTTTCGCGCAAGAATCCTAAAACTTTATTATTTGCTTCCAGCGAAGAGGCCTGAACATCAGCCTGTTTGCTCCGTTGATTATCGTGATACCACACATAACCGGATAATCCAAAATAACAAATCACGATGCCAGCTATGGCAATCGCGGTAAGACGGGTAATGATTTTCATTATTTTACCCTCACCGTTGTGAGTTATTGTGACCCAGAAAAATTAGAATAATTAATGCACAGTCTTTGTCAGACTTGACCATCATAGGAAATGAGGGGATTACTATTTTGATAAGTATCAAGCAATTACATGGAGGAGAACTATCAATAGAATAGCCTGTGCCTATTATAGCGTTAAGCCATTAGCAGGTTTCGTTCACACCTCGTTGCAATCGAATGTTCTGAAAATGGAATATCTTCAGGTCGCGTACGATTCTGAATTATTCATTATTATCATTGGGATAGTTTAATTTTTTAAATAATGTTCAACACTAAAACGTGATCAACCGCACGCTTTACTCAGCCAATACCGAAGCGAATGTCTACGCTTAACTGACGACCGGGCAACAGCCTTACTATTTCAACGTCCATCGGAGGTCTTTCTCATTATGCTCAACCAGAAACTACCCCACGCCCCTTCTGAAGAACTGACGATCGACATCGATCTGCTTTATGAAATGGATCCGTGCGAGTTAAAGCTGGATGAAATGATTGAGGCAGAGCCTGAGCCGGAGATGATTGAAGGGCTGCCCGCCTCAGATGCGTTAACCCCGGCCGATCGTTACCTTGAGCTGTTCGAACATGTCCAGTCGTCGAAACTGTTTGCCGATAGCAAAACCTTCCCCGACTGTGCACCCAAAATGGACCCGCTGGACATTTTGATCCGTTATCGCAAGGTCAAACGCCATCGGGACTTTGACCTGAAACGCTTTGTTGAGAACCATTTCTGGCTCCCGGAAACGCCCTCCAGCGAATACGTTTCTGACCCGGCAAATTCGCTGAAAGAGCATATCGATCAATTGTGGCCAGTGCTGACGCGCGAACCGCAGGACCACATTCCCTGGTCCTCGTTGCTGCCGTTACCGCAGTCATATATTGTGCCTGGCGGACGTTTTAGCGAAACCTACTACTGGGATTCCTATTTCACCATGCTGGGTCTGGCAGAGAGCGGTCGCGAAGATCTGCTGAAATGTATGGCGGATAACTTTGCCTGGATGATCGAAAATTATGGTCACATCCCAAACGGTAATCGAACGTACTACCTGAGCCGCTCGCAGCCGCCGGTCTTTGCGCTGATGGTGGAACTGTTTGAAGAGGATGGCGTACGTGGCGCGCGCCGTTATCTTGATCATCTAAAAATGGAGTACGCGTTCTGGATGGATGGCGCCGATTCGCTGGTGCTCAACCAGGCCTACCGCCACGTAATCAGAATGTCGGACGGATCCTTGCTCAACCGCTATTGGGACGATCGTGATACGCCGCGCGATGAATCGTGGCTTGAAGACGTCGAGACCGCCAAGCATTCAGGTCGACCGCCCAATGAGGTGTATCGCGATTTGCGTGCAGGCGCGGCATCGGGATGGGATTACTCCTCACGCTGGCTACGCGATGCAGGCCGCCTTGCCAGCATACGCACGACACAATTCATCCCAATTGACCTGAACGCGTTCCTCTACAAGCTGGAGAGCGCCATCGCCAATATTTCGGCGCTGAAAGGTGACAAAGAAGCTGAAGCGCTGTTTCGCCAGAAAGCCAATGACCGCCGCGATGCGGTGAATCGCTACTTATGGGATGATGAAAACGGCTGCTATCGCGATTATGACTGGCGACGTGAACAAATGGCCCTCTTCTCTGCCGCCAGTATCGTACCGCTGTATGTCGGCATGGCAACGCATGAACAAGCCGACCGGCTGGCCAATGCGGTACGCAGCCGCCTGCTAACGCCAGGGGGTATTTTAGCCACAGAACATGAAACCGGTGAGCAGTGGGATAAACCCAACGGCTGGGCGCCGCTGCAATGGATGGCTATTCAAGGTTTCAAATTGTATGGCGACGACCATCTCGGGGATGAAATTGCCCGTAACTGGTTGAAAACGGTGAATCTCTTTTACCAGGAACACCACAAGCTTATCGAAAAATACCATATTGCCGACGGCATGCCGCGCGAAGGCGGCGGCGGGGAATATCCGCTGCAGGACGGCTTTGGCTGGACAAACGGCGTGGTGCGCCGACTCATCGGGCTGTATGGCGAACCTTAGCCGCTGGCGGCCTGACTCCTCAGGCCGTTAGTTAATCGCATCGTAGAGTTCAGTATGAATTTTTTGCCATTTCTTGTTCTCCGGGCTGGGTTCTGCGCGAGCGCGGAGCTGAGCCTGCTCAAGATCATACTGTTGACGTGCGATAACCGCCGGAACCGAACAAAAACTTTGCAGGTAGCTTTTGTGCAAGGAAGTGAGTGACGCCCCATTCGACATGGCATGACTGAGCGTACTCATAAACTGTCTGCAAGGTTTGCTCTCGTTCATCTGCGCAGGATAACGCAGCAGCAGTCTCAACACCTCGGTATTGCCCGCAGCGAATGCTTGTTCCGTCCACGCCAGCTTCCAGTCCATCCCGCCCTGCAGGAACAGTGACGTCACACGGGTATCGTTGCGATCGATAGCCGCGCGCATGTTAAAGGCATCCCAGGTGATACCCATTCGGGTCACAGATTCCCGTGCGGAAGGTGCATCACGGCGCGGTTCCTCCTGCACGATTTCAACGGATTGTCCGGATGACGCCTGTGGCGCTGGCGAAGTGAATAACCAGAACGCACCCAGCGAAATCACCAGCACCATCACGCCGACCGCGACCCACAACATGCCTGAAATCAGCTGTTCACGCTCCTCCGCGGTGCGCTTTGCTCGCTTCTCCGGCGGATCAATACTGTCGGCGATTTCCTGTTTGTCGCCCCCCGCCTGCTCATCCTTTTGCTTTGCCATTTCCCAGAACTGGCGGACGGTCGTCTCATCAGACTCCAGATATGACGCGGGATTAACACGCGTACGCCTTTCTGCAAATGCCCGTTGTACAGGGTAAGTAATCTGTCGGTACTGACAATCCAGCAGCATCAGTTGTACTGAGGTCAGCGGCTGCTGCGCGATGACGCCGTTGCGGGCCAGCCGGCAATCATCCAGAAACATACGCAACGTAAGACGTGGTTCGACAAACAACGTCAGCACCGAGGTGTCGTTAAAAATCTGGGTAAAGTGGCGTACAAACAATTTCTTATCCACGACCATAAGCGCCAGCTCGCTAAACATCATGCCGTCCAGCGCATCCCGACTGTCACCCAGTTTTAACCAACGGCGCAGGCGTTCCCCACCGAAGTGCTGTTTCAGGAAGCTGTTGAGTGGATGTTGATCCGGCCATACCCGTGCGATAAGCGATTTGAGCGTTAATTCTATGGCACGAAGCTGACGCTGCGCGTGGATCTGTGCTTCCGGCTCTGCACGTTCAATCTCAGTTTCATACTTCAGGATGGGCTGTTGCTGACGCAATTGTTCCAGAGACGCCACGAAGCGTAGCGCAGAAATCAGCTGGTTTTCACTGACGTCCTGGCCATTTTCATACTGCGGCACGCTCTGCTGCAGATGACGCAGCCGTAGAGTGAACTGGCTCAATTGCGCATCATTCATCTGCAAACGTCTGGCGACAGCTCCCCAGCCGCCCAGATTCAATCTGGCCTGGTCAAGCTGCTCAAGGAACCATCGCGGCTCTTTACCCTCTGCGACATGCACGCCTAACAGCAGCAATATTTCTACCGATGCCTGACGGATGATCGCCAGACAACGTTCAAAGGGTGTACATGTCGCTTGTAATGCGCTATTGGTCATCATCTTCCCTAACAGGACCCAAAACGTGCGGCCTCACAATGGTATGTCGTTATTTTCTATAAAAGCAGATGTGTATCGACGTAGACTAAAACACATTCATATAGCAAATAAATCTGTTTTACAGTGACTTCCGCACAATCATGGAAAATTATTCAGGAGATATGTCCGAGCCCGTATTGAAAACATCGCGCCTGATCTGTCGTCCATTGAATATTGAAGATTGGGCGTTCTTTTTAACGTTACAGCAGAACGCTGATGTGATGCGCTTTGTCGCTGATACGCGCACAGAACAAGAGATACAGGCGGACTTTCATTCACGCTTACCAGAGTGGTCCCCCGGCAGCCCGCACTGGCTTTGCCTGGTGCTGTGCGATAAGGCATCGGGAACGCCGCTGGGAGTGACTGGATATATTCATGAAAACAATGAATGTGCCGAGGTCGGTTTTTTGCTTACTCCCGAGGCACAGGGTAAAGGTTATGGCACTGAATCCCTGCATGCCGTTTGCGATTACGCATTTACCCACGGCGGACTCCGCCGGCTGACAGCCTGCGTCACCGCAGGAAACGAAGCCTCAAGACGTCTGCTGGAAAAGATTGGGTTCATTCACGAAGGTACGCTACGGGAAAGCTATTGGCTACAACAAACCTGGCGCGATGACTGGCTTTTCGGCCTGTTAAAACGTGAATATCAGCCGCCAATGCCATAAGGCGTTTTGCTGTAAAAACTGGCTACATGGCAACTGGCGTAACGGAGTGGATTTCTTAAAATATATCTCTTTACTCAGAGAGTATTATGCCGCTCCGTTCAACGCACTTCACACCCGCCTGTGTCGCATTTATTAAGCAATGGCAAGGCCTGTCGCTGGAAAAGTATCAGGATAAACATGGAATTTGGGTGATAGGTTACGGGCATGAAATTGCCGCAGACGAAACCTTTGATACCCCAATTACGCTAATGCAGGCAGAAGCCCTTCTGCTCGCCGATCTGCATCTCTGTGAGGCGTTACTATATGAAAAAAAACCGCAAATAAAAGATCGGTTTCAACAAGAGACGTTAATTGCGTGGATATTCAGCGTGGGAATAACCCGATTTAACATGACAGAAATTTGGCCTTAAGCTATTTCACAGCCAGAAATTTTCTGACTGTGAAATTTACGTCAATTAAATAGCGTCGTTTAACATCATTGCCGCCTGCGTACGATTTTTTACCTCCAGACGCTGGTAAAGCGACTCAAGATGGGCTTTTACCGTTCCGGTACTGATATTTAACAGTCGGCCAATTTGTTTATTCGACTCGCCCGCGGCCAGCATAGTCAGAATTTCTCGCTGACGCGCACTGAGCGATCTTATATTTTGGCGGCTACTCTCAGTCACTGTAATACAGTCTCTGGGGATAAACATCATGCCCATCGCGACACTATTGAGCGCCAGTGTGAAGGTTTCCGCGTCAGAGTCACGTGGAACAATGGCCAGCACGTTTAAATGCGTGACCTCCTGTAGCCATCTTTTCCGGCAATCCGTTGCTGTTACCAGCACTTTTACCGCCGAATAGCGTTGCGCGATCTGTTGCAGCAAGCTGCGGCAGAACTCAGCATCAAGATCGCCATCCAGCATTACCATTGCATCAGGGTTGTCTTCCAGCTTCTGCCACAGGTCATCTGTCTGACTGACACCCTGAACATCCACTCCTGGAATACGTTGCTGTAAACTTACATTCATTCCATGAATAAATATTGACTGCCTGTCAAACATTATTAACTGCATTATTTATCTCCGTCTGAATAAGATATTAGCCTTAGCGCGCGGAAGGGTATTACCCATAGGGTAAAATAAGAAGTCACCATTTGGCGGGGGGCCATTGTACCGATAGTCGTAGAAGAAAGAAGCAGAAATTATGATTAGTTACAGCTCAATCAACAGAATCACACAAAGAAACAAAAACAACGAAATATATTAAGTAAATTCTTATATTTTGACGCTCATGTATATTAATTAATATTAATTATATGCAGTCTATATTTTTGTCGAAAAATAAGGAATGCCAACCATCATTCAAATATGTTACAAAATAAAAAATCGCATTAAATGCTTATTCAGCCAATATCTGGCTGAATAAGACACGACGGGTTATAGGAACATTCCGCCGGAGACCTCAATACGCTGCGCCGTCATCCACGCCAGCTCATCGCTGAGCAACGCGGCAATCGCGTCACCGATATCATCCGGCAAACCAACGCGCCCCAACGCTGTTTGCGAAGCAATGTACGCATTCAGTTGCGCGTTATCCCGCACATTTCCACCGCTAAAATCGGTTTCTATCGCGCCGGGGGCAATAATATTGGCCGTAATTCCGCGCTCCCCCAGCTCTTTTGCCTGATAACGGGTTAACACTTCCATCGCCCCTTTCATAGCCGCGTATGCGCTGTAACCCGGCAGCGCAAAGCGCGCGAGTCCGGTTGAAACATTGAGGATCCTGCCGCCTCTGTTCATCAGCGGTAAAAGGTTCTGCGTCAGGAAAAAAGGACCTTTAAAATGGATATTCAAAAGTTGATCAAATTGCGCTTCGGTGAACGCCGGATACGGCGCGTTAATACCAATCCCGGCATTGTTCAATAAATAATCAAATGTGTCGCTTTGCCACTGGGTCTGTAAGGTTTCCCGCACCTGTTTTATAAACTGAGGGAATGTTGAAATATCCCCGACATTCAACGGTAATGCCGCTGCTTTACCGCCAGATTGGCGAATTTCATCCACAACCTGCAGCGCTTCTTTTTCATTGCTGTTCCACGTCAGGATGATACCGATTCCTTTGCTTGCCAGCTTAAGCGCCGCGTTTTTACCGAGTCCACGACCACCGCCGGTCACCAATGCGATACGTTGCGTCATAAGAAACCTCATTTCATGTGTAGTGAAGATTGAGACAAAGCTTATTAGGTGGTAGAAAAACAATAAATATCGCTGATTGCGCATTACTGTTTCATACAGAACAACAATAGGGCATGAGAATGGATAAAATTCACGCAATGCAGTTGTTCATCCGCGTCGCAGAACTGGAGAGTTTTTCGCGTGCGGCGGACACCCTTGGACTACCCAAAGGTAGCGTATCGCGACAAATCCAGGCCCTGGAAAATCATCTTGGCACACAGCTGTTGCACCGCACCACCCGACGCGTCCAGCTCACACAAGACGGCATGATCTATTATGAACGCGCGAAAGATCTGCTAAGCAATCTGGATGAACTTGATGGACTATTCCATCACGATTCGGCCAGTATCAGCGGCAAGCTGCGCGTGGATATGCCGGTGGGCGTCGCGAGAAATTTGGTGATGCCTCGCCTGGCAGCCTTCTTGCATCAATATCCGGGACTTGAACTCGAACTCAGCAGCAGCGATCGGCTGGTGGACTTGATCCGCGAAGGTTTCGACTGCGTCGTACGCGTAGGTACGCTGAAAGATTCAGGGCTGATTGCCCGTCCGCTGGGTAAACTCACGCAGATTAACTGCGCCAGCCCAGAATATCTGGCCCGCTTTGGCTACCCGGAAAGCCTGGAAGATTTAGCCTCGCATGCGGTGGTGCATTACTCGGTGAACCTGGGAACGCGTGCGCAAGGTTTCGAGGTGGCGACAGGCAACGGTACTCATTGGGTTAAAACCGGCGGCATGCTGACGGTGAACAGCACGGAAACCTATCATGCAGCGTGCCTTGCCGGCCTGGGCATTATTCAGGTGCCACGCGTCGGCGTACGCGACGCCCTGCGCGCCGGTACGCTGGTCGAGGTGTTAGGGCAGTATCGTGCCGAGCCGATGCCGGTTTCTCTGTTGTATCCGCATCGCCGCAACCTCTCCCGCCGGGTTCATCTGTTTATGGAATGGCTGACCGGCGTAATGAAAGATTATGTGGACTGACAAGCTATACTGTCCTGAGAATGAACAGAACAAGGAATACTGGCCTGATGACGCAGGAAAAAGAGATAAAACGCCCCATTCAGGAACTTGAGCACGCACCGATCCCAAAAATTGAGACCCAGGAGCGTGAAAAAACAGAAATCAACGGTACGACCAACCAGGCATTGCAAACAGTCCTGACCCTCTCCGATAAAATTCAACGCCAGCCCGTCATCGCCCATATGATTCGAGCCGCAGAGCGTTTTAATGACCGCATGGGAAACCAGTTTGGCGCCGCTATTACCTACTTCTCGTTCCTGTCGATGATCCCTATCCTGATGGTGTCATTTGCCGCCGCCGGTTTTATTCTCGCCTCCCACCCTACGCTGTTGCAGGATATCTTCAGCAAAATACTGCTTAACGTCAGCGACCCGACGCTCGCCTCCACGTTAAAAAACACCATTAACACTGCCGTTCAGCAGCGAACCACCGTGGGTCTGGTCGGGCTTGGGATCGCCCTTTATTCCGGGATTAACTGGATGGGTAATCTGCGCGAAGCGATTCGTGCCCAGTCGCGAGATGTCTGGGAGCGTACGCCGCAGGATCAGGAAAAAATTTGGGTTAAATACCTGCGCGATTTTGTTTCATTGATTGGTTTGTTGATTGCGCTGATTGTCACTCTGTCCATTACTTCTATCGCCGGTTCCGCCCAGCAGATGATTATCTCTGCGCTGTATCTCGACGGCATCGAATGGCTGAAGCCCGCCTGGCGCCTGATCGGCCTGACCATCTCTATTTTCGCCAACTATTTGCTTTTCTTCTGGATTTTCTGGCGACTGCCGCGTCACCGACCACGTAAGAAAGCACTCATTCGCGGCACATTTATCGCGGCGCTGGGGTTTGAAGTTATCAAAATGATCATGACCTACACGCTGCCGTCACTGGTGCAATCGCCGTCAGGCGCAGCGTTTGGTTCCGTGCTTGGACTGATGGCGTTCTTCTACTTCTTCGCTCGTCTGACGCTGTTTTGCGCCGCCTGGATAGCCACGGCGGAATACAAAGATGACCCGCGGATGCCGGGGAAAACGCAATAGCCACCGCCGGATTAGTTGTGAATTGCCGGATGGCGACGCACGCGTCTTATCCGGCCTACGGGTGAGTTTGTAGGCCGGATAAGCGCAGCGCCATCCGGCAATTATAATGCCGCCTGTTCTTACTGATTTAGTGAATAAATCCAACCCGTAACTTTTATTTAACCAAAAACCAGTTTTATCATCCAAGTTTTAAATTATGTGAAGCATTTCATGGAAGTGAAATCTTCAGCCTGAATATTATCCCCTTTTTGCTCTTTTTTTGACCAATTGCAGGGTTTGTTACAGATTGAAATATCGCTTTTGCTGTGCGTAATATGGCCTTTCGTTCGGCCAAAAATAAGAAAATATTATGCAAGCAACAGCCACAACACTCGACAACGAACAGGAACACACCCCGGTCAACTCGCGCAATAAAGTTGTCGTCGCCTCACTCATTGGTACCGCCATTGAGTTCTTCGACTTCTATATCTACGCGACTGCCGCGGTGATCGTGTTTCCCCATATTTTCTTCCCGCAGGGAGATCCGACCGCGGCTACGCTGCAGTCCCTCGCCACCTTCGCTATCGCTTTTGTGGCCCGGCCAATCGGCTCCGCGGTGTTCGGCCATTTCGGCGATCGCGTAGGCCGTAAAGTCACGCTGGTTGCTTCACTGCTTACCATGGGGATTTCAACGGTTGTCATTGGCCTGCTGCCGGGCTATGAAACTATCGGCATTTTCGCCCCGTTGCTGCTGGCACTGGCGCGTTTTGGTCAGGGTTTAGGTCTGGGCGGTGAGTGGGGCGGCGCGGCGTTGCTGGCAACGGAAAACGCGCCGCCGCGTAAACGCGCGCTGTACGGATCATTCCCGCAACTGGGCGCGCCTATCGGCTTTTTCTTCGCCAACGGCACTTTTCTGCTGCTCTCCTGGCTGCTGACCGATGAACAGTTTATGAGCTGGGGCTGGCGCGTACCGTTCATCTTCTCTGCGGTACTGGTGATCATCGGCCTGTACGTTCGCGTTTCATTGCATGAGTCCCCGGTCTTCGCCAAAGTCGCTGCAGCGAAAAAACAGGTGAAAATCCCGCTGGGTACCTTACTGACAAAGCATATTCGCGTAACGATCCTCGGCACGTTCATCATGCTGGCGACCTATACGCTGTTCTATATCATGACCGTCTATTCGATGACGTTCAGTACAGCCGCCGCGCCTGTAGGGCTTGGCCTGCCGCGTAATGAAGTGTTGTGGATGCTAATGATGGCGGTAATTGGCTTTGGCGTTATGGTGCCAGTGGCGGGTCTGCTGGCCGACGCGTTTGGTCGCCGCAAGAGCATGCTCATCATCACCACACTTATCATTCTGTTTGCGCTGTTTGCCTTTAAACCGCTGCTCGGATCTGGCAATCCGGCGCTGGTGTTCGCTTTCCTGCTGCTGGGTTTAAGCCTGATGGGACTGACATTTGGTCCGATGGGCGCGTTGCTGCCGGAGCTGTTCCCAACCGAGGTTCGCTACACGGGCGCATCATTCTCATATAACGTTTCGTCGATTCTTGGCGCTTCCGTTGCCCCGTATATTGCCGCATGGCTGCAGGCTAACTACGGTCTGGCAGCGGTAGGAACGTATCTGGCATCGATGGCGGCGTTGACATTGATCGCGCTGCTGTTAACCCATGAGACCCGTCATCAGTCATTATGATTCTTTTGCCGGATGCGGTGTAACCATCGCATCCGGCCTGACATCACTTCTTCATTTGCGACAGTATCGCCCGGCACTGGTTGGCTTCCCCTTCGGAAGGAGAAATCAGCGCCAACAGTGCCGCCGCTGGAGTGACTAACGTGGCTAATGCGGCGGCAACCGCACCACGCGCAATCAATGGCCCGGCTTTTACACCTGCCTGCGGGTTCTTGAAGGTCCCGCGAACATACAACGGCGAACGCAGCGTAATAATACGAATACCTTTGCTCTCCGGATCGATGGTTAAATCCAGTTGCTCAGAGGCAAAACTCGCGGTCCCGGTCACATTGATCACCGCATTTTCCGTATCAAAAGCAAAGATTTGAGGACGCGCCACGCCGTTAACGATATCCAGATTCGCCGCCGCGCAGTTCACCCGGACCTCATCGTCACCAAATATCTGACCAACGAGATAGTTACCCAGATTTAATCCCACAATTTCCATCAGATTCCGGCTGATTAAGCCATCGTTCATCAGCAGCTTCAGGTTGCCATTGCTGTTCCCCAACAGCGCGGCCACCGAGTTTCCGCTGCCGCTAAATTTAGCGTCACCGTTCATTTCACCGAGCGTTTTCTGCATCAGTTCTACATCCGGCATGAGCTCTTTTAGCTTCAGGCGGCGAGCCTGAATATCCGCCTGCCCACGCATCGGCTTTTTATCCCCTTCCAGATGGATTCTGGAAACAATGCTGCCTCCCGCCAGGCCAAATTTCAGCGGCTGCAGGCGCAGGTCGGCATTTTTCAGGATGATATGGGTGGAGAGATCGCTAATCGGTAGGCTGCTGCCGTGTTCAATGCGCCGACCTTTGAAACGTACGTCAGCATCCATCACATTCCATTTGTCAGTTTCGAAACGGTCATACGGTAAGACTTTATCGGCAGGCTGGACGCTCTTCTCACCTTTGCGCTGTTCAGACTGTTTGGCCTTTTCCGCGCCTTTCCCCGAATCCACACCAATCAGCGGTCCCAAATCAGCCAGTCTCAGCTGGCGTGATTCGACGTCCCCTTCCAGTTTCGGACGCGGCTTACCGGTCGTATAAGTTAGCGTTCCATGAATATCGCTGTCGCCAATACGGCCATTAAAATCGCGGTAATCAAAAACAGAGGATTTTTCCGGATCGATTTTCGCCACCAGACGCCCATCGGTTTCAAACGGCGGCGTATCCGGGAGCAGCACCCCCGTCAAATCGTACAAATCCCCTAGCGAATCACCCGAGAATTTAAGCCGCAGATCCACGCCGCCCATATTCATCGGGTCATTTACCGTACCGGTAAATGCTACGCGCGTATTGCCCGAGCGGAAATCAGCCTGCACCGGGAAAGGGGTTCCTTCGCCCCTCAGCGCCAGCATCCCGCCTATTTTTCCGCTACCGCTTAGCGGTTCGTCGTTATAGCGTCCTTTGGCCTGCAAACCAAATACGTAATCCTCAACGCGGGTTTGACTCTCTTTACTTTTTGCGCCCGTCACTTCGCTAAAAGGCAATGGCTTACCCAGCGGATCGACCAGGATCTCAAGCTCCGAGCGGGTCACCTTATCGTTAATAGCGATGCGTCCTTGATCGAAGAGAATATTATCCAGCCGGAAAGACCACGCAGAGGGCGGCGCATTGGGATCGCGGTTTTCAGCTTCTGCGAGGGTAAAAGTCCAGTTATTATTTTTCTCCGACAGGCGAATAAGGCGCGCATCAGGCTTTACCAGCTTGACCCACGGTAGCCAGACGGTTTTTGTCAGCAATGCCAGCGGCGCGAGCGTGGCTTCCACGCGGGGAAGATGCACCATGGTGACGTCGGGAATGTCCGGCGGGTTGCCAAGGATAATATCCTCGGCATGAACGTGCGGCCACGGAACCCACCTACGCCAGCCGGTTTCCTGCTTCTGGCACTCCCAAACCACGCCCAGATCGCCCCGTATGGCGAAGGGCCGGTTGAGTTCTGTAGAGACTTTCTGGTTGATGGTCGGTTTGAGCCGGTTCCAGTCAAATGTCGCAATCACAATGATGAATACGACGATCAACAACAAGAAAACCCCTAATACTGATGTGGTTATTTTGCCTGCTTTTGTCATAGTTAGCGTCCTCACTTCCTTCCTTGCCTGTCCTAAAGATAGTCCAGCAGGGCAAAATGAGGGACGCTACATCCGAATCAAAGCGACAGGATCACCTCTTCGAGGGTGTCCAGAGGTACTGGACGAGAAAGAAAATAGCCTTGCGCCGCGAAAGCCGGTGAGTTTTGCACATCACGCCACTCTTCAAGTGTTTCAACACCTTCAACAATCACCCCGCGGCAATAGCGGTTCATCAGCTGTAACAACAACGTGAAGAGATTGCGGCCTTCCGGCGTCTGGCGCAGCATGACAAACAGATCCCGCGCCACTTTAATATAGTCGTAACTCACTTCGCTCAGGGCCGAGAAGTTCGCCATTCCAGTACCAAAATCATCCAGCCAGAGGGGACCAAACTCGCACATTGAGGCGAACGACGACCCCTTCGGCAGGCGGATATGCTCCACCAGCTCAAAACGCAGCCACGGCAGGCATTCGATGATTTTCAGGATTTCAGGATCCTGGCGCATCGCAATCAGCGTTGGGCCATCGACATTCACTGAAGCCAGCAGGTTATTGGCTCTGAAAAAGTCCTTTTTCAGCTCAAGCTGCAGGAGCTGCTCTTTCACAACCTCTATACGGTGTCGGACGGCCACTTCAGCAAAATAGCGATCTGGCGCAATACGTTGGGCAGGATTATCAGGATGGGTCACGACGGTCAGCAGTTCAACGGCCATCAGCCGTCCGTCGGTCTGGTAAATCGGCTGATAGGTGTAAGCACGCTCGCACTGCAGCCAATAGCGTCTCGCCTGCAAGCTTTCGATACTCGCATCGGGCGTAATGAGCTGCTGGGTAACCTGCTTTATCATCAAAGATGTCCTGTAAATAAGAGTGTGACTGACCGGACTCGTCAAAGGTTATCGGCGCTCAGGCGCAGAACTTTACGTTCCGCCGCAGGCAAAATAAAAACCAGGCGGCAAAAAACAACACAGAACACGTGCTGGCTCAAAAAAATAATGGAACGTTGTTTTAATATGGTTGACCACTTAACACCCACAGCGCACACTAACGCTAATTTTTTTCAGAGCAGGTTACGACTATGTCCAGAAAGATTGCCGTGATTGGCGAATGCATGATTGAGCTGTCACAGAAAGGCGCCGACGTTCAGCGCGGATTCGGTGGCGACACGTTGAATACATCCGTTTATATCGCCCGCCAGGTCGATGCGGCGGCGCTTTCGGTACACTATGTGACTGCACTGGGTACTGACAGTTTCAGCCAACAAATGCTGGACTCATGGCAGGGTGAAAATGTTGACACCTCATTAACCCAGCGTATGGAAAACCGCCTGCCGGGCCTCTATTACATTGAGACCGACAGCACCGGCGAGCGCACCTTCTATTACTGGCGTAATGAAGCCGCAGCAAAATTCTGGCTGGAGAGCGAACAGTCCGCCGCGATTTGCGAAGAGCTGGCGACATTTGACTATCTGTATCTGAGCGGAATCAGCCTGGCGATTCTAAGCCCGGCCAGCCGTGACAAACTGCTGACGTTACTGCGTGAATGCCGCGCTAACGGTGGAAAAGTCATTTTTGACAATAACTACCGCCCACGCCTGTGGAGCAGCAAAGAAGAAACGCAGCAGGTTTATCAGCAGATGCTGGAATGCACCAATATCGCGTTCCTGACGCTGGATGATGAAGACGCATTGTGGGGTGAAAAACCTGTAGCCGAGGTGATTGCCCGTACTCACGCGGCTGGCGTTCAGGAAGTCGTGGTGAAGCGCGGCGCAGACTCTTGTCTGGTTTCTATCGAGGGTGAAACGCTGATCGACGTCCCGGCCGTTAAATTACCGAAAGAGAAAGTGATTGATACCACCGCAGCGGGAGACTCCTTCAGCGCCGGGTATCTGGCGGTACGTCTGACCGGTGGCAATGCCGCCGATGCCGCAAAACGTGGTCACCTGACGGCAAGCACGGTGATTCAGCATCGCGGGGCGATTATCCCACGCGACGCTATGCCGCAATAACGTGTTGTTCTTGTAGGCCGGGCAAGCGAAGCGCCCCCGGCCTACCCACCCAAGGCCGGATGGCAGCGTAATCGCCTTATCCGGCCTGGAGGTTACTGTACCGGCGGGATATCCGTCACTTCAGGATGTGATTCATCCGTTTCTACCGGCGTTACCGCCGCGGTAACGGGCGCCATAATGCTATCCCACGTCGCCTGCAGTTCCTTCATATTGAATTCAGGCTCCCCCTTCGGCTGCAGCAGAATTAACGCCATATCTTGCGACAATTGCTGGCGCAGATCCTGATTCAGCATCTCAACGTTCAGACTGTTGAGGAAGCTCTGGCGTAAACGCTGATACTGTTCAGGCGCGATATCCACCACCTGATTTTGCAGCGAGCGCAAACGCTGGCTGATCAAAATGTCGGTATCGGTACGGCCATAGGTGGCAAACAGTTTCTGCAGTTCCAGATTTTTTTGCGCCACCAGCGCATTGAACTCTTCTTCCGGCAGGCCCTTATCACGCACTTTCGCCAGCTCACGCGCAACCGTACCGAGGTTCGCATTCAGCTTACCGTTCGGCGATTCCACGTTGATAGCGCACTGGGCACGCAGAAACAGGACCCGACAATCAAATCCAAGGCCGATGTCTTTGGCATTGTTTTTGGTCAGCTCCTGCTGAATATGCCAGAACAGCGCTTCACGGGCTAAATCAGCGCGCCAGTAGCGCAACAGCGCGGCGGATTCACGGATTGGCTGCCATGGCGTGTCCCACATGATGGAAAGGCGATCCTGACGTACCGCATCGGTCATAATGCTCACGGCTTCCGCACGCAGCGGCGAAAGCGTCGGCACCGGCGCTGGGGTTTCCCGTTTTCCTTTTAACTCGCCAAAGGTTTTATTGATTTGTTCAGCCACGCTGCGCGCATCTACGTTACCCACGATAATCAGCGTCATCGCGTCCGGGGTATACCATTTCTGGTAGAAGGAGTGGATTTTCGCGGCATCGACAGGCGTTTTCAGGGGATCGGCTGGATCATGCCCCAGCAGGGTTGATCCCTTCAGACGGTAACGCCACCACCCCTCTTTGGTATCGGACGGCCAGGTTGCGACCATATCTTCGCTACTCAGCGCATGATTAACCGTTTCAGGAGTGATGCTCAGATTGCCGGAAATATTCGCCAGGTAAGTAAGTGACTCTTTCAGCAAGTCGTTACGGCTGTTAGGCAGACTGAGGTTATATAGCGTGGAATCATAAGAAACGATAACGGGCGGCATGGGACGTTTTGGATCGAACCCCTGCTGCCACAGTGAACGGGCTTGCGTGGCATCAAGGCCACCGCTTTGCGTCAGCGCGATACGCGGGATCGCATGGCTGAAACCACTCTGTTGCGTACTTTCGGTGAGTGAACCGGTATTGACCAGCAGGCGAACCTCAATACGGTCGCTGGGGCGCTGGGGAGTGGCTAGCACTTGCCACTGTAGACCATTTGCCAGCGTGCCCTGTTGCCACGCCGGGTCAGGCTGGAGCGCATCTGCCTGCACATAGCCGGCAGTGGCCATCATCAGCAAGCCGCCCGCTAAAAGTCGAATTTTTGTGCCCTGCATGTGAACCCCTGATCAACTATCCTGGTAATAAAAAGACAGCCCGCGAAAGGACTCTCTGAATATGACGTTAAAAACACTTCGTGTTAGACCGCAAGAACATGAAAATGTCACGGAGGAAGTGAAAAAATCCCGACGCCGCCGAATCGACGGTTTCAGGCACAGGGGGTAATTATGCGCAAACACCCGCAGTCCTGGAAGGGACTACGGGCATAAGTGACGAGATTAAGAGGATAAATCGTGCGTTTTGCCATCCGGCGCACGATTATTCAGCGTGTCATCCAGCTTTTTGGTATCCAATTCTTTCACCCATTTAGCCACAACGACAGTTGCCACACCGTTACCAATCAGGTTGGTCAGCGCACGGGCTTCAGACATAAAGCGGTCAATACCGAGAATTAGCGCCAGGCCAGCGACCGGTAAATGCCCCACCGCAGAGATAGTCGCGGCCAGAACAATGAAGCCACTCCCGGTCACACCCGCAGCACCTTTTGAGGAGAGCAGGAGC
>NZ_JAHLQZ010000065.1:0-20748 GCF_018919505.1 Citrobacter sp. S55_ASV_140 | reverse complement strand
AAAAGCAAAACAGCACAAATATGGCATACGCAATGTTGCCGGGCAGGGAGGAGGTATCCCGATGCTTGCCCTTAAACAGGGATTTTGAGAGCGTAAAATCAGCCATAAAGACCTCCGGAAATAACCTGCTTTTTTTGGCGTAATGCCTGTAACTGAGTGTGAGTCTGACAGGTGATTAGGAATGTCAATATCAGAATGTTGGTAATTTCAGGTGGAGATTATTCCTGGATTTCGGTTTTTTGTGGTGTGTCACAATTATTTAACCTTAAGTTAAATTGAGTTACATTTCAGAAATTACGCCTATGCCACAGACGCCCATGGGGAAATGTGCGAGGATGCTTTCCCATGTTGTATATCCACCGGAGCCGTTATGAACCTGCCTGTAAAAATCCGCCGAGACTGGCACTACTATGCCTTCGCTATTGGGCTTATCTTTATTCTGAATGGCGTGGTCGGGTTATTAGGCTTTGAAGCGCAGGGATGGCAAACCTATGCGGTGGGGCTGGTTACCTGGATAATCAGCTTTTGGCTGGCCGGATTAATTATCCGTCGCCGCGTGGAAAATGAAGATGATGAAGCGAAGGATGCCCAATAGTTATCAGGCATCCTGGCGGGTTTACATACTGGTTTTCAGCGCGCTATCCGCAGCGTGGCGCTCCAGCGCCAGTTCGATCAGACGCGTGATTAAATCGGTATAGCCTAAGCCGCTCGCCTGCCACAGTTTTGGATACATACTGATGTTGGTGAAGCCCGGCAGGGTGTTGATCTCATTGATCACAACGTCGTTGTCTGCGGTTAAGAATACATCTACACGCGCCATGCCGGCACATCCCAGTGTCTGGTACGCCTGAATGGCGATCTGGCGGATCTTGTCGTTAATCTCTGGCGCGATCGCTGCCGGAACAACTACTTTGGCGCCATTATCGTCAATGTATTTGGTGTCGTATGCGTAAAAATCACTGTTCAGCACGATCTCACCACAGGTGCTGGCCTGCGGATGATCGTTGCCCAGTACCGCGCATTCGATCTCACGGCCTTTGATCCCTTGCTCTACCACGACTTTATGATCGAACTCAAATGCCAGCGCGACAGCCTGGTTGTATTGCGCTTCACTGGTCACTTTGCTAACGCCAACGGACGATCCCTGGTTGGCGGGTTTCACGAACAACGGCAGACCCAGGCGGGATTGCACCTCAGCAAAGCTAATATTGTTGCGGTTCGCGCGAGTGAGTGTAATAAATGGCGCGATATTTAATCCGGCATCGCGCAGCAGACGTTTGGTTACGTCTTTATCCATACAGGCTGCGGAACCCAGGACATCAGAACCGACGAACGGCAGATTCGCCACGCGCAGCATACCCTGCAAAGAGCCATCTTCACCCAGCGTACCGTGGACGATCGGGAAAATAACATCGACCGTCGGCAGCGGCTGACCGTTTTGCGCATCGATCAACTGGTGCTCTTGTTTACCCGGAACCTGAGCCAGGCTGGTCGCGGAAGGACGCAGCGCAATGTGCGCCGGATCGTCTGAATTGAGCAGATAGTTACTGGCATCGCTAACGTGCCATTGCCCTTGTTTATCAATACCTAACAGCACAACGTCAAAGCGAGTCTTGTCGATGGCATCGACAATATTTTTTGCCGATTGCAATGACACTTCATGTTCCGCTGATTTACCACCAAATACGATTCCTACCCGCAACTTTGCCATCTTAAAAACCCATTCCATGAATGCAAAGCACATACATTACCACGACAAAACGCAGGTTTCCTCGGCTTCTGGCAGATTGTTTGTCTGGGCAACAGGGGAATAGATACGCGCAAACGCGTTGATCTCGCATCAAGCATAATTCCCTGCTTGTATTGTGGGTTTGGTGTGAGGCGTATCACAAATATGATGAGCGGGAAGATAAAATTCTAAACTGTGATTTATCGCACCTGTGGATCCTTATTTGGCTAAGTAATTTGTTAAGCTGCTCGCAGTTTTCAGCTACTTATCGTTATGAGTCCTTATGGAATCCTGGAGAGTAAACCTTATTTCCGTCTGGTTCGGATGCTTTTTTACCGGACTGGCGATTAGCCAAATCCTGCCTTTTTTACCGCTCTATATCTCCCAATTGGGTGTCACCTCGCACGAAGCGCTCTCTATGTGGTCTGGGTTAACGTTCAGCGTCACCTTCCTTATTTCAGCCATTGTTTCACCAATGTGGGGCAGTTTAGCTGACCGTAAAGGGCGCAAGCTGATGCTGCTGCGAGCCTCGCTGGGGATGGCGATTGCGATTTTACTGCAGGCATTTGCCACTAACGTCTGGCAGCTTTTTCTGCTGCGCGGGGTGATGGGGTTAACCTCAGGCTATATTCCGAACGCAATGGCGCTGGTAGCATCACAGGTTCCGCGTGAACGCAGCGGATGGGCATTGAGCACGCTTTCTACAGCGCAAATCAGCGGCGTTATTGGCGGTCCGTTAATGGGCGGTTTTATTGCCGACCATATTGGCTTACGGGCGGTGTTCTGTATTACTGCGGCTTTGTTGGTGGTCAGTTTCCTTGTCACGCTGTTTTTGATCAAAGAGGGTGTGCGCCCGACGACCAAAAAAAGCGAACGCCTGAGCGGGAAGGCCGTCTTTGCCTCGCTGCCTTATCCGGCGCTGGTGATCAGCCTGTTTTTTACGACGATGGTGATTCAGCTGTGTAACGGCTCTATCGGGCCAATTCTGGCGCTGTTTATCAAATCAATGGTGCCAGACAGTTCGAATATTGCCTTTCTCAGCGGGCTGATCGCCTCAGTACCTGGCATCTCGGCCCTGATTTCCGCGCCCCGGCTTGGCAAATTAGGCGACCGTATTGGCACTGAGCGGATTTTAATGGCGACGTTGATGTTCGCTGTCGTGCTGTTTTTCGCCATGTCGTGGGTCACCACGCCATTGCAGTTGGGGGTATTACGTTTTCTGCTCGGCTTTGCCGACGGCGCGATGTTGCCAGCGGTACAGACGCTGCTGGTGAAATACTCCAGCGACCAGATAACCGGGCGTATTTTTGGTTATAACCAGTCATTTATGTACCTGGGCAATGTCGCCGGGCCATTGATGGGAGCAACAGTATCAGCCATGGCGGGATTCCGCTGGGTGTTTATTGCTACGGCGAGTATTGTACTGATTAACATCTGGCAGTTGGCCATCGCGTTGCGACGTCGGCGTCACGCGCGCTGACTTCCTGATAAACAACGCTGCCAGTCGGCGTTGTTTATCGATAATTCTGCATTATATCTCTATGTGATTATTCATAATCTTACCTTTTGATATTGAATGATTCTGCTGTACGTCTCGTCTCTCCCTTATTTTGTGATGTGATTGTTTTCGCAAATAGTTTAATTTCTTCTAAAAATAAAACTTTTATCACCTAGGCAGTTATGAGCCTTAATGTTAACGTGGCTTATATTTTGTTAAGGGAATACGCAAATGAAAAATCTCGTCACTGAGTTGTTGCTTAAGCTCGCCCAAAAAGAAGAAGAGTCACAAAACCTGGCCGCGCAGGTTGAAATGTTAGAGCAGGTAATCACCGAAATGCTGCGCAATATGGCGTGGAGCGATCGGCAAATATTGCTGCGTCAAATTGAAGGGGCTCTGGCAGGTGTCAACCCCGTGCCAGCGTTTATGACGACCCTGCATAACGCTGGCGAAAGCGTGTCAAAACGTTTTGATTAATCTGTGGGACGTTCCTACAAATTATCATAAAAGTGTCACATCAAATACTTATAGTCGCTTTGTTTTAATTTTACCGTATTTATACATGGAGAAAATAAAGTGAAACAAAGCGCACTCGCTATTGCCCTGTTACCTTTGCTGTTTACCCCGATTATTAATGCAGAAACATCTACCGTAGCGGTTATGGATAATCGTGCCGCTCAGGGTGATATCACCACGCCAGGCGGTGCCCGCCGATTGTCAGCCGATCAAACGGCGGCTTTACGCGAATCTCTGAACGATAAACCTGCCAAAAATATCATTTTACTTATTGGCGATGGGATGGGCGATTCAGAAATAACGGCAGCGCGAAATTATGCCGAAGGCGCGGGCGGTTTTTTTAAAGGTATTGATGCCTTACCGTTGACCGGGCAATACACGCACTATGCGTTAGATAAGAAAACGGGCAAGCCGGATTATGTGACGGACTCTGCGGCCTCAGCGACGGCGTGGACCACCGGGGTTAAAACTTACAATGGCGCGCTGGGCGTTGATATACATGAAAAAGATCACGCAACAATTTTGGAAATGGCAAAAGCGGCAGGTCTGGCGACGGGCAACGTTTCTACCGCTGAATTGCAGGATGCAACCCCAGCGGCACTGGTTGCTCATGTGACTTCACGTAAGTGCTATGGCCCTGACGTGACCCGTGAAAAATGCCCAACCAATGCCCTGGAAAAAGGCGGCAAAGGGTCAATTACAGAACAATTGCTGAATGCCCGGGCTGACGTCACGTTGGGCGGTGGGGCAAAAACGTTTGCCGAAACCGCTGCGGCAGGGGAGTGGCAGGGCAAAACGTTGCGTGAACAAGCCCTGGCGCGCGGTTATCAGATGGTAAGTGATGCCGCGACGCTGGCTGCGATTACCGAAGCTAACCAGGATAAGCCGTTGCTGGGCTTGTTCTCCGACGGCAACATGCCGGTACGCTGGGAAGGTCCGAAAGCGTCCTATCATGGGAATCTGGATAAACCAGCGGTGACCTGTACGCCAAATCCAAAGCGTGATGACACCGTACCGACGCTGGCGCAGATGACGGATAAAGCGATTGAACTGTTAAGCAAAAATGAGAAAGGTTTCTTCCTGCAAGTGGAAGGGGCATCCATCGATAAACAGGATCACGCCGCCAACCCGTGCGGACAGATTGGTGAAACGGTTGATCTGGACGAAGCGGTACAGCGCGCGCTTGCCTTTGCGAAGCAAGACGGCAACACCCTGGTGGTGGTAACCGCTGACCACGCGCATGCCAGCCAGATTGTCGCGCCTGATACTAAAGCGCCTGGTCTGACTCAGGCACTGAACACCAAAGATGGCGCGGTGATGGTCATCAGCTACGGCAATTCTGAAGAGGAATCTCAGGAGCACACCGGTAGCCAGTTGCGCATCGCCGCTTATGGCCCGCATGCGGCGAATGTGGTCGGTCTGACCGATCAAACTGATCTGTTTTACACCATGAAAGCGGCGTTAGGACTGAAATAATCCGACACCCGGTGACAATAGTTTTGCCACCGGGTGGTATTTTTATCGTTAGCAGCCAAACTTAGCTGTGTGTCGTCGTTCAGAAAAGGATGGTGCTATGAAAATTACATTATTAATGACGCTGCTCTTTGGATTGATTTTTTTAACTACCGTCGGTGCTGCCGAGAAGACGTTAACCCCGCAACAACAGCGTATGACCACCTGCAATCAGCAGGCAACGGCGCAGGCCTTAAAAGGGGATGCGCGAAAGACGTATATGAGTGATTGCCTGAAAAACAGCAAATCTGCGCCTGAGGAAAAGAGTTTAACCCCACAGCAGCAGAAGATGCGTGAATGCAACGTCAAGGCGACGGAGCAGTCACTGAAAGGCGACGATCGGAACAAGTTTATGAGCGCTTGCCTGAAAAAAGCTGCGTAGCACTTACGGGTGAGCAGGTAAAAACGCTCACCCGAAATTTCATACTCCCGCCAGCAGACCCCTACCTATAATTTGGGAAATTTGTTTCAGAATGTTCCCAAATACGATGAATGATGAAAACTTTTTCCAAAAGAAGGTCGTCGCGGATGAAGCGTTTATATCACTTCATCAAAACGACCACCAACGTTCCGGTCTGCGATTTGCCCGACGGATCAGGCTGCCGCGAGCGGTGGGATTGGGGGGGATGTTTTTCCCTATCGCGTCGGTATTAGTTTCCCAGCCTATTACTGGCGGCTGGTGGCTGTTACTGGTGGGATGGGCATTTGTCTGGCCACATCTGGCCTGGCAGTTGGCAAGTAAAGCAGACGATCCTCTGCATAGTGAATTTACCAATTTAAAAGCCGATGCCATCCTCGCCGGTATGTGGCTGGGTATTATGGGGGCAAACCTGTTGCCGTCCACGGCGCTGCTCATGATTACTTGCATCAACCTGATGGGCGCAGGGGGAATGCGAGTATTCCTCGCGGGCGTCGTGTTGATGGCGGTGTCATGCCTGGTGACGTTACAGTTAACCGATATTCCCGTCGCTGTTAGCAGCAGTCAACTGAGCGTGCTGTTATCACTGCCGGTACTGGTGATGTACCCGCTGCTGTTTGCCTGGGTCAGCTATCAGACGATCATCAAGCTGGCGGAACATAAACGCCGCTTACAGGTGATGAGTACGCGAGATGGGATGACCGGCGTTTATAACCGACGTCATTGGGAGTTATTGCTACGTAATGAATTTGATAATTGCCGCCGCTATCAGCGTGATGCCACGTTGCTTATTATTGATATCGACCATTTCAAGAGCATCAATGATACCTGGGGTCATGACGTCGGGGATCAGGCTATTGTCGCGCTGACCCGCCAGTTGCAGATGACTTTACGCGGTAGCGATGTGATTGGCCGTTTTGGTGGTGATGAATTTGCGGTGATTATGTGCGGTACGCCCGCAACCAGCGCAATTGCGGCCATGTCGCGCGTGCATGAACGACTTAGTCAGTTGCGTTTATCCTGCGCTCCGCAGGTCGCCTTACGTATTAGCGTTGGCGTAGCGCCGCTGACTTCTGAAACTGAGCATTATCGGGAATGGTTAAAATCGGCGGATATGGCGCTTTATAAAGCAAAGAATTCCGGACGTAACCGCACCGAAGCGGCGGCCTGACGTCCGGTGATATTAACTCAGGATCGGCTGAGTTTTTCTGACTGTTCCATGCATTTAACCATCGCTTCAATCACTGATGAACGAAAACCGCGTTCTTCCAGGACGCGTACCGCTTCGATAGTGGTGCCGCCTGGCGAGCACACCATATCCTTCAGTTCCCCAGGATGTTTACCCGTTTCCAACACCATTTTTGCCGAGCCCATTACCGCTTGCGCTGCGAATTTATAAGCCTGCGCACGGGGCATACCGCCTTGCACGGCGGCGTCCGCCATCGCTTCGATAAACATAAAGACATAGGCCGGTGCAGAACCGCTGACGCCGACAACCGGGTGAATCATCGATTCTGCAATCACTTCGGCTTCGCCAAAGCAGCGGAAGATATTCAGTACGTCGGCCGTATCTTCCGGCGTTACTAAGGCGTTCGGCGTGACGGAGGTCATTCCGGCATTAACCAGTGACGGGGTATTAGGCATTGCGCGAATGATTTTGCGATCATGACCCAGCGCACGGGCGAGCTGATCGAGGGTAACACCAGCGGCAATCGAGACAACCAGAGAGTCTTTGTTCAGGCTGGAGGTGATTTCACTCAGTACCTTAATCATGATGCCTGGTTTTACGGCCCCAAAAACAATGTCGGCGATTTGCGCGACTTCTTGCGCAGACTGCGCTGCATTAATGCCATACTGGTCGTGCAACGCAGCGACTTTATCGGGGGAAGGGGTATAGACCCAGATTTGTCCCGGGAGAACCTGGCCGCTGGCGATCATGCCGCCAAGAATTGCTTTGCCCATATTACCGCAGCCGATAAAACCAATTTTTTTGTCCATCTTGTCACTCCCTATGGATGATATTCATTGTTTTATACCCGTCATACTTCAAGTTGCATGTGCGTTGGCTGCGTTCGCTCACCCGAATCACTTACCAGAGTAAGCTCATCGGGACTCACTCTCTTGCCGCCTGCCTGCAACCCGAATTATTTAGGGTAAATCTGGGAAAGCTAAGCTTAGCGCGGAATGAATATGTGCAGAAGGAGAAACAGCACTTTGCCTGCAAGTAAAAGCACGAGACAATGCGCGATTACACACGATTGGGGAGAGATTATGACAATATGGGTGGATGCCGACGCGTGTCCGAACGTGATTAAAGAAATTTTATACCGCGCCTCTGAGCGCATGCAGATGCCGCTTATTCTGGTAGCGAACCAGAATTTGCGCGTCCCGTCTTCGCGTTTTATCCGTACATTACGCGTTCCCGCCGGGTTTGACGTTGCTGATAACGAGATTGTACGACAATGTAGCGCCGGTGATTTAGTGATCACGGCGGATATTCCGCTGGCTGCTGAAGCCATTGAAAAAGGGGCGGCAGCGCTTAATCCACGCGGCGAACGTTATACCGAAGCGACGATCCGAGAACGTCTGATGATGCGTGATTTTATGGATACGCTACGCGCCAGCGGCATCCAGACCGGGGGACCGGATAGCCTTTCTCCCCGTGACCGACAGCATTTTGCGGCTGAGCTGGATAAGTGGTGGCTGGAAGTTCAGCGCAGAAAATAGTACCTGTAATTTATTTTTTACACTTTCATCCATGTGAATTCTTGTTATAGTAGGGTTTAATTGACACCATCACTGTTTGTGTAATTTTTTCTTTACGATTTGGTGGTGTACTAGTTTGATGATATGATTATATCTTTAATTGCATCAGATCCCGCTCGTCGGCGGTTCTCTGGGGAAATTCTGTGATGACGCAACCTCTTTTTCTTGTGGGCCCCCGGGGGTGTGGTAAAACGACAATCGGTATGGCGCTGGCGAAGGCTGTCGATTACCAGTTCGTTGATACCGATCGCTGGTTGCAGTCGCACGTGCAGATGACCGTAGCGGAAATCGTCGAAAGAGAAGGATGGGAAGGGTTTCGTGCCCAGGAAACGACCGCTCTGCAGGCCGTCACGGCTCCGACAACGGTTGTTGCGACCGGTGGCGGCATCATTCTGACCGAATTTAATCGTCATTATATGCGTAGCCACGGTGTGGTTATCTATTTAAGCGCGCCGGTATCGGTACTGGTTGATCGTCTGGAGGCTACGCCTGAAGAGGGGTTGCGCCCAACCTTAACCGGTAAGCCGCTGACTGAAGAAGTAGAGGAAGTGCTTGCCCAGCGTGATGTTCTGTACCGTGCAGCGGCGCATTATATTGTTGATGCGACCAATCCGCCTTCGCAGGTGGTGGACGACATTCTTGGGATACTGTCGCAGGCAGCGCCACGCTTACAGGGTGGTGTCTATACTTAAAGCTCATTCAGACAAAAGGAAGAGCTATGCCGACAAAACCACCTTATCCGCGTCAAGCAACCATTGTTACCGTTGAAAAGGGGACGCCAGGCCAGACGGTAACCTGGTATCAACTTCGCGCCGATCACCCAGAACCGAATTCGCTGATCAGTGAGCATCCTTCCGCTCAGGAAGCCATGGATGCTAAAAAACGCTACGAAGATCCCGATAAAGACTGATATTAAGCACCGTCCTGGCACGAGTCTGAAAAGTGCCAGGACGGGCGTACATCACATTTTTTTAAATATCGCCGTATACAGTAAAAATTGAAAATTAAACAATAACAATACAGTACTGGAATGATTTGGAATCTTTACAAAATAGACCGCCGATCTGCTGCTACGCTTTTGAGCGTTTGTAGCACAGGTCAGCGCCCGGCAATTATTCGGGAATTCACAGCAAAGTAAGAAGACGGTGGAGCAAAAAATGGGTACGTCGTTGGCTATCCTCACGATTGGCGTGGTGCCGATGCGTGAGGTGTTACCGCTCCTGACGGAATATATTGATGAGCAGCACATCACTCACCACAGTCTGCTGGGGCAGATGCGGCGAGAGGATGTGATGGCCGAGTACGGCGTCTCTCCCGGTGACGAGCCGCTTTTAACGCTGCTCAGCGACCATCAGCTTGCCCATGTTTCGCGCCAGAAAGTGGAACGATCACTCCAAGGTATCGTAGAAGTACTCGATAATCAGGGCTTTGACGTGATCCTGCTGATGAGTACGGCCTCAATTGCCCGCCTGACCGCCCGCAAGAGTATGTTACTGGAACCTTTACGTATAATTCCTCCACTGGTCGCCTCGATTGTGGAAGGGCATCAGGTCGGGGTTCTTGTCCCCGTCACGGAATTGCTTAAAGCCCAGACGCAAAAATGGCAGGTGTTGCAAACGCCGCCAGTGTATGCCGTGGCGAATCCGATTCACGGTTCCGAACAACAACTGATTGATGCCGGTAAAGAATTGCTTGAGCAAGGCGCGGATGTGATCATGCTGGATTGTCTGGGTTTTAATCAACGTCATCGCGATTTACTGCAAAAATCGCTGGATGTCCCGGTTCTGCTGTCCAATGTGCTGATCGCCCGGCTGGCTTCGGAATTGCTTGCGTAATTTTGCGTGACAGGTGGAACGCCAGCCCCCTATATTGGTTGTTAACTTAATCACAAGATAGGGCCAGTTGTATGCTTCAAAGTAATGAATACTTTTCCGGCAAAGTAAAATCCATCGGTTTTACCAGCAGCAGTACTGGCCATGCCAGTGTTGGCGTGATGGCTGAAGGCGAATACACCTTTGGTACTGCGGCGCCTGAAGAGATGACGGTCGTCAGCGGCGCACTGAACGTGCTGCTGCCGGGGGAAACTGAGTGGAAAGTCTATGCCGCAGGGGACGTGTTTAACGTACCAGGCAGCAGCGAGTTTCATCTGCAGGTGGCAGAGCCAACATCCTATCTTTGCCGCTACCTGTAAGCGTAAAAATGACGAATGGCGACATTGAGCCGCCATTCGGTAAACACGGCTTAACGTTGCGCTTCGCCGCCTAATCCTTCTACCAGACTTTTAATCAGCGCCGCCAGTTCGCCCGTCATCAGGATGAAATCGGCATCAAAACGCTGAGCGTAGTCCTCGCGGTCAATATCTTCGTTCTGATCGCGCAACTCGTCGCTAAACTTCAGACGCTTAATCGAGCCGTCGTCACACATAACGAACTGAATGCGCTGCTGCCAGTCCAGCGCCAGCTTGGTGACCAGTTTGCCCGCTTCGATATGTACGGCGATTTCGTCGCAGACCAGATCCTGTTTTTTCGCGCGGATCACGCCGCCGTCTTCAAGGATCGCTTTCAGTTCTGCTTCATCCAGCAACTGGAATCCCTGCGCCGTTGTGCCGGAGCGAACCCATTCGGTTAGCGTCAGCTCAATAGGGTTTTCCATCGTCAGCGGAACGACCGGCAGCGAGCCGAGGCTCTTACGCAGCAGCGCCAGCGTATCTTCCGCTTTCTTCGCGCTCGCACAATCAACCATGATCAGATCGTTAACGGTGTCAATCCACATCATCGTTTGGCTGAAGCGGCTAAAGGCGCGCGGCAGCAATGAGTGCAGAACTTCATCTTTCAGCGAGTCTTTTTCGGTCTTCTTAAGCTTGCGACCTTGCTCAGCTTCCAGTTTGAATATTTTGGCTTCCAGCGCCTGTTTGATAACCGGCGACGGCAGAATTTTTTCTTCTTTGCGGGCGCAGATAATAATTTGGCCATTGGCGGTATGCGTTAATGCATCGCTGTGCGATCCCATCGGCGGAACCCAGCCCATTTTTGCCATATCCTGGCTACCGCAAGGGGTGAACGTCATTGATGCCAGCTGTTTTTCCATCTCTTCGGCACGCAAAGAAACATCGCGGCTAAGACGGTAAACCATTAAATTTTTGAACCACAGCATGATAATTTCCACGGCCTTGTCGTTAAATCCAGCGGGCATGATAGCGAATTGTCGCTATGCTTGCATTGTTAATCGGGAAGAGGAGCAAACAGTGCGTATAGGTATCGATTTGGGCGGTACAAAAACGGAAGTTATTGCGCTTGGCGATGCAGGCGAGCAGCTTTTTCGCCATCGCCTGCCTACACCGCGTGAGGATTATCAGCAAACGATAGAAACCATTGCTGCGCTGGTGGTGATGGCGGAGCAGGCTACCGGGCAAACGGGAACCGTGGGGATGGGGATCCCTGGTTCAATTTCGCCTTACACTGGGGTAGTCAAGAATGCCAACTCAACCTGGCTTAACGGGCAACCCTTTGATAAAGACTTAAGTATGCGTTTGAATCGTGAAGTGCGCCTGGCGAATGATGCCAATTGCCTGGCGGTTTCTGAAGCGGTGGATGGCGCGGCGGCAGGGGCGCAAACCGTATTTGCGGTAATTATTGGCACCGGATGCGGCGCGGGTGTGGCGTTGAATGGTCGGGCGCACACGGGTGGCAACGGTACCGCGGGCGAGTGGGGGCATAATCCGCTGCCGTGGATGGACGAAGATGAGCTGCGTTATCGCCAGGAAGTACCCTGCTATTGCGGCAAGCAAGGCTGCATTGAAACCTTTATTTCCGGGACCGGTTTTGCCACCGACTACCAGCGTCTGAGCGGTAAGTCGCTCAAGGGCAGCGACATTATCGATCTGGTTAACGTGCGGGATGCTGTGGCGGAGCAGGCATTGAGCCGCTATGAGTTGCGTCTGGCAAAATCGCTGGCGCATGTGGTGAATATTCTCGATCCGGACGTCATTGTACTGGGTGGGGGAATGAGTAATGTCGACAGGCTATATCAAAACGTTCCCACGTTGATGAAGCAATTTGTCTTTGGCGGCGAGTGTGAAACGCCCCTACGCAAGGCGCTGCATGGTGACTCCAGCGGCGTACGCGGTGCGGCCTGGCTGTGGCCGCAGGCGTAATCTGTTTTACGTCGCGGCTGCAACTTGTTGCACGCCGCGCTTCAGGTAGCCGTAAATCAGCAGCGATGACATGGCGGAGAACGACAGCAACGCAGCCGGCAGCGTCACATAGTTGTAGGCAAAGCCCAGCGTCAGCATCATACCGCCGCACCAGGCGCCAATTGCGCTACCGAGGTTAAAGGCAATTTGCCCGCCTGCCGCGCCCAGTAGTTCACCTCCTTTGGCATTTTGCAGCAGCAAAATTTGCAGCGGCGCCGATAGGGCGAACAGGCCAGCGCAGCAAATAAAGGCGAAGGTCAGCGATGCGGCTTTGATACCGCCAAAAACAAAAAGCAGCAGCAGAACCAGCACAATGGTGAAGTCGGTTATTACCGCAATGCGCAGCGGCGTATAGCGGCCAGAAAGCTGACCGCTCAACAGATTCCCTAATACCATCCCCAATCCCACCAGCATCATGATGAAGGTCATCAGCGCCTCGGAAAAGCCGGAGATGTACATCATGTACGGCTTGACGTAGCTGAACCAGGCGAAAACCCCGGCGTTGCCAAACATGGTGGCGGAAAAGATCAACCACGGGGCGGGGCTTTTCAAAAAGTGAAATTGCTCGCGCAGATTCCCTTTCGCTTCATCGCTGATGTTGGGCACCCAAAAAGCTATCGAGACAATAACGGCGATATTAAAGACGGCAATCAGCAGGAACGTATAGCGCCAGCTAAATTCCTGGCTCAGCCAGGTACCGACGGGAATGCCAATCAGATTGGCAATGGTCATCCCTGAAACCATGCCCGCGACGGCGGCGGTGACTTTTCCTGGGCGCGCCAGCTTCGACAGAATAATAGCTCCAACGCCAAAAAATGCGCCGTGCGGGAAGCCGGAAACCAGCCTGCCCACCGCCAACATAAAATACGAGGAGGAAAGGGTGAAGATGGCGTTGCCAATCACGCACAGCGTGACCAGAAACAGCAGAATATGCTTAAGCGAAAAGCGGCTGGAAAAGAGCGCAATAATCGGCGCGCCCAACACTACGCCAAAGGCGTAAAACGAAATCATATGACCAGCGGCCGGGATAGAAATGCCCACGTCCCGCGCCAGCTCGGTGAGTACCCCCATGATGCCGAACTCGGCCATGCCCAGCCCAAATGTCCCTAGCGCTAAAGAGAAAACGACTTTTTTCATACCACCTGCCAACAAGAAAGACGCCGGATGTGCGTCATAGCGGCGAACGTTCGCCGCCAACAGAGATAGCTTGCGGATAAGCGAAGTGGAATGCCATTTCATATCCGTCTTTGAGTATGCAATATTGTGCTACATATTGTGCCGGATAGCTCCGGCCTGGAGATTTATGCTGATCCCACCGCAAACAGCTTGTCGAGTTTGCTGTAGCCCAGCCCGTTGATTTTTTTAACCTTGATCTGCACCGGAATGCGTTCTTTCATCGCTTCAACGTGGCTGATTACTCCAATGGTTTTGCCGGTGGCGTTCAGCGCATCGAGTGCGTCCAGCGCGGTATCCAGCGTTTCGCTGTCCAGCGTGCCGAAACCTTCATCGAGGAACAGGGAGTCAATTCGCGTTTTGTGGCTGACCAAATCGGATAACGCCAGCGCCAGCGCCAGACTCACGAGGAAGCTCTCGCCGCCGGAAAGCGTACGGGTGTCGCGCACGGCATCGGCCTGCCAGGTATCAACCACTTCCAGCTCCAGCGCTTCGCTGGCCTTACGCTGTAACAGATAGCGACCATGCAGACGAGTGAGTTGGTTGTTGGCAAGCCACACCAGGTTATCGAGTGTCAGTCCCTGGGCAAACTTGCGGAATTTATCTCCCTCTTTCGAGCCGATTAGCGCATTCAGATAGCCCCAGTCTTCAACCTGCAGCGTGACGTTTTCAATCTCCTGCATCAGCGCCTGCTGCTGCTGGCGATGTTCAGTATCCTGTTTCAGTTGCTGGCGAATTTCGCCCTGACGCGTGGTATTTTCCCGTAGCTGCTGGGTGAGCTGCGCCAGCGTGTCGCGAAGCTGTTGTGCCGAGAGCGTGAGATCCGCCCCGGTTGGCAACTGCTGGTGATGGCTCGCCAGCGCCTGCTGAGCCTGATTAAGCAGCGTTTGTGCCTGCTGCTGCTGCTTTTCCAGCGATTGCTTTAACTGCTCCAGACGGCTAAAGGTTTCTTCATCCAGCAGTGCGGCAACAAAGGCTTCACGATCGGCAAAGATGCTGGCCTGCAGTGCGGCATCAAACTGTGCCTGAATTTCTGCGGCGCGCTGTAGGTCCTGCGCCTCCTGCTGTTGCAAGGTTTGCCACTGGCCTTGTAAAGACAGGCAATCGTCATGCACCTGTCGCCAGTTTTCCAGCGACAGATTCTCAGTACTTGCAGACAGCGTATCGCTCTCAGGCAGCGTTTCCAGCAACGGCGTGAGCTGAGCTATTCGCGCCTGTAACTCGGTGAGTTCGTTCTGGCGCTGCTGCCACATTTGCGCTTCTCTCGCCCGCTCACTCAGCCACGAATTAGCGTCATCTTCAGCAGGAAGGGACAGTCCATGGCGGGCCAGCTCGGCGGTTAACGTCGCCTGGCGCTGGTCAATTTGCTGCTGGAGCTGGGTAATCTGCCCGGTATGCGCCGTGATTTGCGCCTGCAGGGTATGACGCAGGCTCAACTGGTGAAGTTGTTGTTCGTATTCTTCCTGGGCGGCAAGCCACGGGGCGATATCATCCTGCGGTTGCAGCGTCACGTTAAGGCTGGTAGTGACTGTCTGCCACTCTTGAGTAAGCGCTTGCTCCTCTTGAGAAAGCGTCTGTGCTTCACGTTCATCCCGTTGGAGTTGCTGGGTTATGGCCTCAAGCTGACCGCGTAACGTTGAGCCCTCATCAGCCAGGGTTTTAACCTCTTTTTCCAGTGCTTCACGTCGTGCCTGATTAACACTCAGTTCGAGCGTTTGATAGCGCTCAATCGCCGGATGTGTGGTGGAGCCGCACAGCGGACAAGGCATGCCGGATTGCAATAATGCCCGCTGGCTTTCCAAATCTTTGATGCGGGCTTCCTGCTCGCAAATGATCCTCACATCGGCAAGCTGCTGATTTTTATCTTTATAGCGCTGACGTTTTTCGGCAAGCACCGCGTTGCGCTGCGTTAGCTCTTGCTGACGTTGCACCAGCGTCGCGCGTAACTGCGCCAGCTGCTTTTGCTTAGGGGCGATTTGCCCATGCAGATTGCTCAGACGCTGGCGTAACGGACGGAGCTGCACATGTTGCGCCAGCGCCGCCGTGACCTCCTGCGGTGAAAGAGTCAGCGTGGGAAGCGCCAGCGCATCCAGTTTACGCGTGTCGTTTTCCCGTAACTGCTGCCACTGGTGTAGCTGGGCGCTGGCGTCGGAGTGTTGCGCCAGCAGGGCCTTCCACCCAGCCAGTTCGCTGCCCCACAAGCGGAAGCGATCGTGTTCGTTCAGCCAGTCGATTAACGTCTGCTGTCCAGCGAGCAAGGCGGTCGACTGCGTGTGCGCCTGCTGACGGATGCGCTCGCGCAGCGCTAAGCTGCTTTGTAAGCGAGTATTCACTTCCTGAATATTCTGCCGCGTACGCGCTATCGTAGCCGTTTGTTCCTCGATTCGCTCCCAGTGCGGGCGTAACGCTCTGGCCGGTTGTGCCAGACTCAGCGCCGCCAGCTGTGGCTGCGCGTCTTCTTGCGCCTGTTTAGCGGCCTGTAACGCCTGTTGGTGACGGTTGATTTCTGCCTGTAGCTCATTTTGCCGAATGAGCCAGTTGAGATGCTGTTGCTGAGTCTGCTGGCTTGCAAGGTATTGTTTTTCCTCGTCAGTAAGTACCTGCAAACTCTCTGTCAAGGACTGCACCTGCTCCGCAGCGAGCAGAGCCACGCCGTTGGCCTGCGCCTGCAGTTTTTCCAGCTCTGTACGCGCTGCTTTATGCTTTTCAAACACCATGGCGGAAATTTGGCCGTAGATCTCAGTCCCCGTCAGCTCTTCCAGCAGTTCGGCACGCTCTTTCGGTTTGGCATTGAGAAATGCGGCAAATTGCCCCTGAGACAGCAACATCGAACGGGTGAAACGACCATAATCCAGGCCGGTAAGTTCGGCGGTCATTTCCAACTTGTCTTTGACTTTATCGGCGAGGATTTTACCGTCGGCGCAGCGGGCAAGTTCTACGCGCGGAGCCTGTAGGTTACCTTCAGGCTGATTGCGCGCGCGGTTCTGGCTCCAGAATGCGCGATAGGCTTCGCCCCGGACTTCGAACTCGACCTCGGCCAGACACTCGGCGGTGTCGCGGGTCATCAGATCGTTTTGCGACTGAGACACGGTATTGAGCCGCGGTGTTTCGTGATACAGCGCGAGACAAATGGCGTCCAGCAGGGTGGTTTTTCCCGCGCCCGTTGGACCCGTGATGGCGAACAGCCCATTGCTGGCAAAGGGCTCTGCCGTGAAATCGACTTTCCATTCTCCTTTCAGAGAATTGAGGTTTTTCAAACGCAGGCTGAGAATTTTCATGCTTCGGTCTCCCCGGCAAGCGTGTGTAAGGTGGTGCTAAACAGTTGATTCAGGCGCTCGCGTTGCGATTCTTCGAGTTCTTCCAGCGCCAGGCGACGGGCAAAAACGTCCGTCACGCTCAGCTCGCTTAGCGTTTCACGTCGTTCATTCGCCATAATACGTTCGCGCTGTTCCCGGCTACGGCGCACCAATAACACCTCTACCGGTAAATCTTCGGTTAATGCCTGAATCTTACGCTGCATGTCGTGCAGAAAGTCATCGGTGGTGATTTCGATATCTAACCAGATTGGCGGTTCCTGCTGCACACCGCGCCACTGCTCTAGTTGGGCGGTAATCGCGGCTAAATCACCTTTCAGCACCGCCAGCGGCTGGGTAACCGGTACGGTGAGGTGTTCAACAGCGCTCAGCTTGCCGTTTTCGAAGCTCACCAGATGGACGCATTTGCTTTTGCCGCACTCGTCAAAACTGAGCGCAATTGGCGAGCCGCAGTAGCGAATATGCTCTGTTCCGCCGATAACCTGCGCCCGATGAATATGTCCCAGCGCGATGTAATCGGCTGGTGGAAAGTTGTGCGCCGGAAAGGCGTCCAGCGTACCAATATAAATGTCACGTACAGCGTCACTTTTACTGGCGCCAACGGTGGTCAGATGCCCGGTCGCAATGATGGGTAGATTCTGGTCGCCGCGCAGCGTACAGGCGTCATGATATTGCTGTTGGTAATAGTCGGTGATAGCCGATAGCAAATGCTGCTGTTTCTCTTGTCCCGTTAGCCCGGCCTGGCTGGTAATGATGTCACGCGGGCGTAAAAAAGGCACCGGACACAGGATCGCGCCTGGCGTGCCGTCGCGTTGAGACAGCAACTGCGGCGCATGGCCAGCGCTGGCGATCACTGTGGTGTTGAGAAACGCCAGAATATCGCGTGATTCGTTGAGCGTGGCGACGGAGTCGTGGTTACCTGCCAACACCACCAGATGACAGCCGGTTTGCTGCAGATTAACGACAAAACGGTTATACAGCTCACGGGCATAGCTTGGCGGTGAGCCGGTATCGAAAATATCGCCCGCCACAATAATGGCATCCACCTGCTGGGATTGTGCCGTTTCCAGCAGCCAGTCGAGAAAGGCCTGATGTTCAGCGGCGCGGCTCTTGCTGTAGAAATTTTGGCCCAGATGCCAGTCAGACGTGTGAAGGATGCGCATAAGAGTTCCATGACGATAAAACAGTGGCGGGGATTATAACCCTGCAAGGACGGTAATATCTTGTTTAAGGGCTGTCATAATTCGCGGGGCTGCGTTAAACCTGGACTATCTTTTCATAAATCTGTCATAAAACTGACGCATAATGGCACCGTATTGATGGCAAACGATTTAATTATAAACAGGGCAAATCATGGCGAGACGTATTCTGGTCGTAGAAGATGAAGCTCCAATTCGTGAAATGGTCTGCTTCGTGCTCGAGCAAAACGGTTTTCAACCCGTAGAAGCCGAAGACTATGACAGTGCTGTGAACCAACTCAATGAACCCTGGCCGGATCTCGTCTTGCTTGACTGGATGCTACCCGGCGGCTCGGGCCTACAGTTTATTAAACATCTCAAGCGCGAAGCGATGACGCGGGATATTCCCGTGATGATGCTGACGGCGAGGGGAGAAGAGGAAGATCGCGTACGGGGTCTGGAAACGGGCGCGGATGATTATATTACCAAGCCGTTTTCTCCCAAGGAGCTGGTGGCGCGTATTAAAGCTGTTCTGCGTCGTATTTCCCCCATGGCGGTGGAAGAGGTTATTGAGATGCAAGGGCTGAGCCTTGACCCAACCTCGCATCGCGTGATGACCGGCGAGGATCCATTGGATATGGGGCCGACAGAATTCAAACTGTTGCACTTCTTTATGACCCACCCTGAACGCGTCTATAGCCGTGAGCAATTACTCAATCATGTCTGGGGTACCAATGTGTACGTGGAAGACAGGACAGTGGATGTGCATATCCGCCGCTTGCGTAAAGCGCTGGAGCACAGTGGACACGATCGTATGGTGCAGACAGTTCGTGGGACGGGATATCGTTTTTCGACCCGCTTCTGACTGACATGAATAGGGGCCTGACGGATTAGGCTGTTAATGGAGTAAGACGTTTGCTAGAACGATTGTCATGGAAAAGGCTGGTACTGGAGCTGATCCTCTGCTGCATACCGGCGTTTATCCTTAGCGCTTTTTTTGGTTACCTGCCCTGGTTTTTGCTGGCGTCGGTAACCGGCCTGCTTGTCTGGCATTTCTGGAATTTATTACGCTTGTCCTGGTGGTTATGGGTCGACAGAAGCATGACCCCGCCGCCGGGGCGCGGAAGTTGGGAGCCGTTGCTGTATGGGCTGCATCAAATGCAACTGCGCAACAAAAAGCGCCGTCGGGAACTGGGTAATCTGATTAAACGTTTTCGCAGTGGGGCGGAATCGCTACCCGACGCGGTGGTGTTGGCGACTGAAGAGGGCGGCATTTTCTGGTGTAACGGCCTGGCCCAGCAGGTTCTGGGACTGCGCTGGCCGGACGATAGCGGGCAAAATATACTTAACCTGCTGCGCTACCCGGAATTCACGCAATATCTGAAAACGCGTGATTTTAGTCGGCCAATCAATCTGGTGCTCAATACCGGACGGCATCTGGAGATTCGCGTGATGCCCTATACCGATAAGCAATTGCTGATGGTTGCGCGCGATGTTACCCAGATGCACCAACTGGAAGGTTCGCGGCGTAACTTTTTCGCCAACGCCAGCCATGAGTTGCGTACGCCGCTGACGGTGCTACAAGGTTATCTGGAAATGATGCAGGAGCATCCGCTGGAAGGAACGACGCGTGAAAAAGCGCTGCATACCATGCGTGAGCAAACGTACCGCATGGAAGGGCTGGTGAAGCAGTTGCTGACGTTGTCGAAAATAGAGGCCGCGCCAGCGCTACTGCTTAATGAGAAGGTGGACGTGCCGATGATGCTGCGTGTGGTTGAACACGAGGCGCACACGCTGAGTCAGAATAATCATACGTTTACTTTTGATATTGATAGCCACCTGAGCGTGCGGGGAAATGAGGAGCAACTGCGTAGCGCGATTTCGAATCTTGTGTATAACGCGGTGAACCATACCCCCGCGGGTACGCACATCACCGTGCGCTGGCAGCATGTTGCCTCCGGGGCGGAATTTAGCGTCGAGGACAATGGGCCTGGTATTGCTGCGGAGCATATTCCTCGTTTGACCGAACGCTTCTATCGCGTGGACAAAGCGCGATCCCGACAAACGGGCGGGAGTGGACTGGGTCTGGCCATCGTGAAACATGCTCTGCAACATCACGATAGCCGCCTGAATATCGAAAGTACGCCAGGCAAAGGGACGCGATTTAGTTTCGTCATCCCGGAACGTTTAATGGCCAAAAGTAACGATTAAAGCGTATTCGTAAGATAATCTTTCCAAAAGCCAGCGCGAGCTGGTTTTTTTATGTGGTCAATAGTTACATCCTGAATTTTGCGACGTTTGATTGTTTTTTGTTCGAACTATTACCCATACCTTTTTCCATGAAATGGTTTTTTGTGCTAACTGCATTTTTCATATCGCTATATTGTTCTGGTTTTTGGATCCCACCTTGCTTTAAAACGTTATAAGCGTTTAAATTGCGCTCCAGATGCTG
>NZ_JAHLQZ010000064.1:0-20824 GCF_018919505.1 Citrobacter sp. S55_ASV_140 | reverse complement strand
GCTGATTATACTGATGGCAATATTCGCAAAAATGATTTTAACTGGATGCAATTGAATTTAATGCAAAGTGTGGATGCGAAAGTACCGTATGGTATTCGTAATGACACCTATCTGGAACTGGAGTTCGGTGCACGTTCCGGGATTATCGACCTGTATGGTTATGTCGATTTTTTTGATATTTTAGACAGCAAGCAGGACGACCGTCACGGTGGCGATAACTTCTTCGCCAAGATTTCCCCGCGGTTTTCCCTGGATGCTATTTTTAATAAAGATTTATCCGTGGGGCCGTTTAACGAATTCTATATCGCGACGGTGAATAACATTGGCGATCGGGAATTGTTTGAACATTACGTTGGTTTAGGTACGGATGTTAAGGTTCCATGGTTTGGTATGATGGGAATGAACATCTATGCACACTACGTTCGTGAAAACTATGGCGCGGATAACGAAGGTAAGTGGGATGGTTACATGTTCTCGACCAACTGGTCGACGCCGTTCTATACCTTCGCCAACGGCAGTTATCTCAATTATCAGGGATACTTTGACTATCAGTTTGCCGCTAACAAGATAGCTAACCAGCCGCTATACAGTAATAACGCGATTGAATGGTATAACGGCATTTACTGGCATTCAGAGCACTACGCGGTAGGTTATGGATTGAAGTATTTCCGCAATATGGCATTGATGGAAAACCATGGTGGAGCAGGGCGCACCACCGGTCTTGGTCACTATTTCAATCTCACCTATAAGTTCTGATAGCGACCCGACGGCACACCAACACTCAGAATGGTTGGTGTGTCAGTCAATGATGTCGTTGCCGAGAAATTGGCGTAAACCTTCCAGATCCTTAATTTCCAGACCTTGTTTCGTGCGCGTTACCAGCCCGGCATCCGTCAACGCTTTTACCGCCCGTCGATATACCCTGTCGGTGGTGCCGAATCGCTCCGCTTCCTGATATTTTTTATGAAAACCATCCATCGGTTGCTTGTTCTGATGCTGGCGATACAGGTCGTACGCGACGTTGTGTACGATCGGGTAGAGCATCCGGTGCAGGAAAATTTCTAACATATCCTGATAGTCAACGGCCATCGCGCTGGCGAAAAATATCGCCAGTCTGGGGTGTTGGTTCAGCGCCTCTTCCAGGCGTTCACAGCTACACACCGCTACGGTCAGCGGCTCTTCGGCTACGATATCCAGTTGGCAGCGGTAACCGGTAAAAAACTCCATTTCTCCAAACAGTTGCTCATCACATTCCATTGCGCCCAGTTGAAAACGACGCCCATTCTCAGCGCTGTAGCGCAAAGAAATTCTGCCCGACTGCACCATAATCAGCCGATCAACAATTTGTCCCTGGCGATAGAGATATTCATCTTCCTGGATAATCTGGGTTTCAGAGAGCAACTCCAGGAATATTTTCTCGATTAAGGCATCATCCTGCTGCCAGATATTGTGAAAACGACCTTTGGTAAGGGGTTTTAGCTGCATGGCCTAACGTCTTATGGTTTGAGATATTTCTTGTTCTGACTGTATGCCATCTGTTGAGTAATGTCATTAAACGTGAGCAGGGCCAGCGCGATGCTGACCCCGACGCACTACGGATGGCTGATAAAGCGAGACAGGCGTTGGCGCAACACGCGGTTTTCCTGACGCAACTGCGCGTTCTCTTCTAACAATGTCAGCGCAACGGCGATTCCCGGCCAGTCAAGCTCCAGCTCCTGGCGCAGGCGCATTGCGCGTCGCATTACGGTCAGGGCATGATCGTCAAAGGTCTCGTCTTCATGGGGTTCAATCACCCCTAAGCCGACAATCTCATGCAGTTCCTCTTCTGATACACCGGTGTACAGACAAAATTCGGTAATGCTAAAGGTGACAGTGACGTTAGCCATTATGCTTTCCCCCACTCTTTGCGCGGATCAAAGGTCTTTTGTGCATCTGCCAGCTGTTGCCACAGGGTGGCTGTGTTGTCGTCAGGTTTCGGCGGCATCACGATTTTGATCACCGCGTACAAATCGCCGGTATGTTTTTTACTCACCAGACCTTTGCCTTTAATGCGTAACCGCTGCCCGGCCTGACTGCCCGCAGGGATGGTTAACAGGATGCTTTCTTTCAGCGTAGGTACGGTCACTTTCGCGCCCAAAGCAGCTTCCCACGGCGCTACGGGAACGACAACTTCCAGATCCTGATTGACGATATCAAACAGTGGGTGCGGTGCGATATGAATCACCAACCACAAATCACCATTCGGCCCTCCGTTTTCACCAGGGGTACCCTGGCCTTTCAAACGGATACGCTGACCGTTGCCCACGCCTGCCGGGATTTTCACGTTCAGTGTTTTGGGAATTTCTCGTTCAACCATGCCGAAGGCATTGTAAACCGGCAGGTTGTAACTGATAGTGCGGCTGTGCTCAGTGAGCGTTTCTTCAAGGAATACGGCAACTTCAATTTCAATATCGTGTCCGCGGCTGGCATGGCGCTGTCGCGTGTGGTGTGCATGCTGACCAAAAATGGAGGAGAAAATATCGTCGAAATCTTCGGCGCTGTAGTTTTGATTCTCTCCTTGCTGGAATTGACGGTTGAACTGAGGGTCGTTGCGGTGCTGCCACAACTGGTCGTACTCGGCGCGTCGCTGTTCATCACTCAGTACTTCCCAGGCTTCAGCGACCTCTTTGAACCGGGCCTCTGCGTCAGGCTCTTTGCTGACATCAGGATGGTATTTACGGGCGAGTCGACGATAGGCGGTCTTGATTGTCTTGAGATCGTCTGTCGGTTTCACGCCCATAATGGCGTAATAATCCTTTAATTCCATAGCGTTCTCTCGTGTAAATCAACACTTGCAGAAGGTGAACCCTGACAAAAGGTGTCACCGCTAAGTTTAGGGTAATCCTGATAACGGCGAATGCCAACCGGGAAGAAAGGATATCGGTATAAACGATGCTGGCGTCGCACCACCAACAGCGCGTTGCAAGGTGGTGGCGTCTGTTGTGTGGTGCGAATAGTCGGATTAGCGAAATATCAGGATTTGGTCATCAGGAAGCGGACCGTATCTGCATAGTTCTGTACGAAAGAATTAAGGTCATCTGATTTCAGTCCCTTCGGATTGATCATATATTTACCGTTAATAAAAATGGCAGGCACACCTTTTAAATCCACCGCTTTAGCCATTTCCTGTTGTTTGGCGGTGAGTGATTTCACGGCAAAGCTATTCCACGCGGCATCATAATCGCTGGCGCTAACGCCGGCGTTGATAAATACGTTACGAATATCGTCTGCTGTCTTAATCGTTTGTTTTTTCTGCACGGCATCAAAAAGCAATGGTTTCACTTTGTCCTCCACGTTCAGGAGAATGGCGACGGACCAGGCATGCGTCATGTCTTGCCCCAAAGGGCCTAAAAAATCGACGTGATACTCGGTGAGTTTGACATCAGCAGGCAGAACTTTTTTCACGTTATCAGTCACTTTAAACACTTCATCATATTGATAGCATGAAGGGCAGTAAAACGAGAAAAACTTCAGCGCCGCCGGTGCTGTAGTGACGGGTTTTTCCAGTGAAATAAATTCTTTGCCGTCGGTAAATGTTGCCGCCTGAGCGCTAACTGTGAAAAGTAATCCAATCAGGGGTAATAAATATTTTTTCATTTCCATATACTCTAAATAACATTTATTAAACATGTTGTTCTTGAAATGAACGGGTGTCCATTACGTTACGCTATAATACGATACTCACATTGAAAATGTGCTGAACCTTACTTTCATTTACGCATCAATACATGGCAGTACATTCGACGTGTCTTTTTTGTGCTGGTGTTAAATATTACCGGGTACCCTTTGTAAATGATGAATAATAACTGGTGTAACATTTTAAGGGGGTATTTAATCCGCAATGTTATATTGTAATAAGTAATGCTGAAAATATGATGAATAATCATTTCACATATAGCGTTTTTATTGCGCGAGGGCGTGTATGACCTTCAAATAACAGGACATAACTTTACAGCGCAAAGGTTGCTAAAACCTGGCGAGTGGTTAAGATAACCCGCATCAATCAGTGAGGGTAGAATGGCGAAACGTCAACGGCTGGGATGGTGGTTCCTCTGTCTGGCATGTGTTGTGGTGATGGTTTGCACCGCGCAACGCATGGCGGGCCTGCATGCGTTGCAGATGAACACCGTTGCCACCAGCGTTGTCACAAGCGAACAAGCGCAACCTGATGAGGCTGCCCCGGTTACCCCTTGTGAACTGAGCGCGAAGTCGTTACTGGCTGCGCCGCCGGTACTGTTTGAGGGCATTATTCTGGCGTTGTGTCTGCTGCTGTCGCTACTGGCGCCAGTGCGGGCGTTTCGTTTACCTTTTTTCCCACCGCGAGCCATCTCGCCGCCCACTCTCAGGGTACATCTCCGATTTTGCGTCTTCCGTGAATGACAGAACAGCCGTTGCTGACTGTTAGATAATTATTCACGGAGAAAAACTATGATGACTGTTTTCAGGCAGGCGCTGCTCTGTCTGTTATTACTCTGGCTGCCCGTATCCTGGGCGGCTGACCCCGGCTGGCTACGTTCACCCGATAACGATCACGCCAGCGTGCGATTACGCGCCGATACCTCAGCCGCCGGTGAAACCCGTCTGCTGCTGGATGTTAAACTGGAAGATGGCTGGAAAACCTACTGGCGTTCGCCGGGGGAGGGGGGCGTTGCGCCGTCTATCGCCTGGAAGGGCGAAATGCCGACGGTCGACTGGTTCTGGCCAACCCCTGCGCGTTTTGAGGTCGCCAATATCACCACCCAGGGGTATCACGATCGGGTGACGTTCCCGATGATGGTGCGCGGCAGATCGCCCGCCACGCTTAGCGGCGTGTTGACACTATCTACCTGTAGCAACGTTTGCCTGTTGACGGATTTTCCTTTTTCCGTGACGCCCACCGCCGAGGATCCGACTTTTGCGCATGACTACGCTCAGGCGATGGGGCAGATCCCGCTCGCCAGTGGCCTGACTGATTCTCTTCATGCCGGGGCGCGCGCTGGAGAACTGGTCGTTGAGGCGCAGCGCGCCGGAGGCTGGACTGCGCCTGGGCTGTATCTGGATACCGTAGATGATGCGGATTTTGGTATGCCGCAAATCCAGGTTGACGGGGAAACGCTACGCGCCACGGTACCTGTCCATGATGGCTGGGGGGAAGGCGCGCCGGATCTGCGCGGTAAGTCGGTCACGCTGGTTTTGGCTGATAATGGCGTGGCGCAGGAAAGCCGTCTTGCGATTGGCGAAGCGCCAGCCATCGATAACGCTTCGCTTCCGCTGTGGCAGGTGGCGCTAATGGCGTTACTGGGCGGGTTGATTCTCAACCTGATGCCCTGCGTGTTACCGGTGCTGGGTATGAAGCTGGGTTCGATTTTACTGGTTGAGGAAAAAAGCCGCCGCCAGATTCGCCGTCAATTCCTCGCATCGGTAGCCGGAATACTGGTCTCCTTTATGGCGCTGGCGCTATTGATGACGGTACTGCGGTTAACCAATCAGGCGCTTGGCTGGGGGATCCAGTTCCAGAATCCGTGGTTCATCGGTGTCATGGTACTGGTGATGCTGACGTTCAGCGCCAGCCTGTTCGGGTGGTTTGAATTCCGTCTGCCTTCAGCGATGACCACCACGCTGGCGACTCATGGCGGCAACGGCCTGGCGGGACATTTCTGGCAAGGCGCATTTGCGACCCTGCTCGCCACGCCATGCAGCGCCCCGTTTCTGGGCACGGCGGTGGCGGTGGCGCTGACGGCCTCATTGCCGACGCTGTGGGGACTGTTTATCGCGCTAGGTCTGGGGATGAGCCTGCCGTGGCTGCTGGTGGCCCTGCGTCCCGGTCTGGCGCTGCGCCTGCCGCGACCGGGGCGCTGGATGAATATCCTGCGGCGTCTGCTCGGCGTGATGATGCTGGGTTCGGCTATCTGGCTGGCGACATTGCTGCTCCCGCATTTAGGGCTGGCAGGGCAAAGTAGCGCTAAAGAGAGCGTGAACTGGCAGCCGCTTAGCGAGCAGGCGATTGAAGAGGCGCTGGCGCAACACAAGCGTGTGTTTATAGACGTCACGGCGGACTGGTGTATTACCTGTAAGGTAAATAAATACAACGTCTTGCATAAAGATGACGTCCAGGCCGCGCTGCAGCAGCCGGATGTTGTGGCGCTGCGCGGCGACTGGACGCTCCCTTCTGAAGCCATCACCGAATTTTTGAAAAAACGCGGCCAGGTTGCTGTGCCGTATAACCAAATTTATGGCCCCGGTCTGCCGGAAGGTCAGGCGTTGCCAACGTTGTTAACCCGCGATGCGGTACTGCAAATGTTGAATGATGCTAAAGGAGTCACCCCATGAAGATGATGATTGTTCTGTTGTTAAGCCTGTTTTCCGCCGTCAGCGTGGCGAAAGAGCCTGCGCCATTTACCCCGGAGCAGGAAAAACAAATCGAAGCGCTTATTCAGGAAGCCCTGTTTAACGATCCTAACAGTCCACGAATTGGTGCAAAGCAGGCGAAACTGACGCTGATAAACTTTACCGATTACAACTGTCCATACTGCAAACAGCTCGATCCGATGCTGGAGAAAATTGTGCAGAAATACCCTGACGTGGCGGTGGTCATTAAACCGCTGCCATTTAAAGGGAAAAGTTCGGAACTGGCGGCGCGGACCGTGCTGACCACCTGGCATCAGCATCCGCAACAGTTTCTGGCGCTGCATGAAAAGCTGATGCAGAAGAAGGGCTATCATACTGACGTGAGTATCAAGCAGGCCCAGGAAAAAGCGGGTGCCACTCCGGTGACGCTGGACGCGCAAAGCGCTGAAACCCTGAGTACGAATCTGCAACTGGCGCGACTGGTCGAGGTGCAAGGTACTCCTGCAACGATTATTGGCGATGAACTCATTCCGGGCGCAGTACCATGGGAAACGCTTGAGGACGTCGTAAAAGAAAAACTGGCGGCGGCCAATGGTCAGTAAGCTGCGCCGCTGGCTGCGTGAAGGGGTGATCTTACTGGCGTTGTTGGCCGGTGTGATGTTGCTGATGGATGCCTGGCGTGCCCCGCAGCTCCCTGCCTCTTTTGACAGCACACCTTTACAAACGCTGGATGGTGAAACCGTCACGCTGGCGGCGCTGAGTCAACACGAGCCAGTATTGCTCTATTTCTGGGCCAGCTGGTGCGGCGTGTGTCGCTTCACGACGCCGGAAGTCGCCAGGCTACGTTCGCAAGGGGAAAACGTGATGACCATTGCGCTACGCTCCGGCAATGAAGCCGAGATATCCCGCTGGCTGTCGCGAAAAGGCGTGGACTTTCCGGTTATCAATGATGCAAACGGGGCAATTTCCCGCAGTTGGGCAATCAGCGTCACGCCCACGCTGGTGGTAATGTCGCAAGGCCGGGTGGTGTCTACAACCAGCGGTTGGACCAGCTACTGGGGCATGAAGCTTCGGTTGTGGTGGGCGAAAACGTTCTAATATTCGTGCCGGGGAAACCCGGCATTTTTTATGCTGCCGCCGTTAAAACGGGAGGACATATTTCGTTGTCTGGCGAAGCAAGCAGGGTGATTGGTGTTCAGAATAGGTCACCTTCTCTTTGCAGGAAAGTGCAATATGACGAGTTCTGTAGCGTTTGGACCTTCTCTGGTAATGATGATTGCCGCCACATTTGTCCTCGCCGGCATGGTGAAAGGGGTCACCGGTATGGGGTTACCCACCGTGGCGATGGGGATCCTCGGATCGCTTATTTCGCCGGTTGCCGCGGCGGCAATGCTGCTCTTACCCTCGCTTATAAGTAATTTGTTCCAGTTTGGCGGCGGCGGTAATACACGCAGATTGCTCAAACGGCTGTGGCCAATGCTGTTGACGGTAGTGGTGGCGACCCTGCTTGCCAGCGCCTGGATTACCGGCGGCGACACGGCCCGTACCCAGTTTGCGCTCGGCGTAGCGCTGGTGGCTTACGCCATCTGGACGTTGGCGGGTAAGACGATCGCGGTGGCCGCGCACCGTGAAAAACCATACTCCCTTGTTGTTGGATTCGTTACCGGCTTGCTGACCGGCGGAACCGGCGTATTTGTGATGCCTGCGGTGCCCTGGATCCAATCCCTGGGTTTTGAGAAAGATGAACTGGTGCAGGCGCTGGGGATCTCTTTCACATTTTCAACGCTGGCGCTGGCGCTCGGACTGTGGTGGCATAATGCGCTGCCCGCACAGTCGCTGAGCTTATCGGCGTTGGCCATTGTGCCTGCGCTGATTGGTCAGTGGATGGGGACTCGTGTGCGACGGGTTATATCTCCGCTGGTGTTTAAACGCTGTTTTCTGTTGTGTTTGCTTGGACTGGGTGTGGAGATGATGGTGCGTGCGGCGTGACCCTTCGGTGACTTTCGCGCGTTTTCATGGCATCGTTAATTCAGATATTTAGCGCCAACGAGGTCACTATGGCATCCGTGATGTTAAAGGAAGAAGAGGGCGAGCTGGAGTCGCGCATGGCGCTCACTGCGGCAGTCATGGCCGATAAATCGCGCTCGCGTATGCTGTGTGCGCTGATGGATGGCCGCGCCTGGACCGCGACCGAACTTAGCGCCGTAGCGGATGTATCCGCTTCGACCGCCAGCGCGCATCTGGCGCGTTTGTGCGAACAACATTTTGTGGTGGCGCTCGCTCAGGGAAGGCATCGTTATTTTCGCCTCGCAAGCGCGGAGATTGCTGAACTGCTGGAACGACTGATGGGGGTGGCGTGGGCGACATCTACCCCTCGAAAAATCACCACGCCCCTAAGTTTGCGGCATGCCCGCACCTGCTACGACCATCTCGCCGGAGAAGTGGCGGTGAGACTGTTTGATACGTTCGTTTCCCGTCAGTGGTTAACGCCGGATGGTGAAACGCTAACTGAACTCGGGCAGGAAAAACTGACGGAAATGGGGATCGTCCTCTTTACCGGCTCGTCACGGCGGAAATTAACCTGCGGTTGTCTGGACTGGAGTGAGCGACGTTACCATCCTGGCGGCGTGCTTGGCGCAACGCTACTACGTTGGTTTACCGAACAAAAGTGGATTAAAACGCAGACCGGTAGTCGCCATGTCACCTTTACCCCACCAGGGATCCGTAAACTCAATAGCGAGTTCGGTATTAAAACAACACGGTAGATGCCCTGTTTTGCGAAAGCGTTCCCGGAAAAATGTCCTGTTTCTGTCACACTCTGTTGTGATTGATAACAACAAGAGGTCGTAGGGATGAATAAATCGTTAATCGCCGCAGCCGTGGCAGGGGCTGTATTAGTGTCAGGCGCCGCGTACGCGCAGACCGCGCCGGAAGGCTACCAGCTTCAGCAAGTATTGATGATGAGTCGGCATAACTTACGTGCACCTTTAGCCAATAACGGCAGCGTTCTTGAGCAGTCCACGCCTAAACAATGGCCGGAATGGGATGTTCCTGGCGGGCAACTCACCACCAAAGGCGGCGTGCTGGAAGTCTATATGGGTCACTACATGCGTGAGTGGCTGGCAGGGCAAGGGATGGTAAAAACGGGCGAATGTCCGGCTCCGGACACGGTCTATACCTATGCGAATAGCCTACAGCGTACGGTTGCTACGGCACAGTTCTTTGTCACCGGCGCATTCCCGGGGTGCGATGTTCCAGTTCATCATCAGGAAAAAATGGGCACTATGGATCCCACCTTTAACCCGGTGATCACCGATGATTCTGCCGCCTTCAGCCAGCAGGCTGTCCAGGCGATGGAAAAAGAGCGCAGCAAAATGCAGCTCAGCGACAGCTATCAATTGCTTGAGCAAATGACAGACTACAAAGACTCGCCATCCTGCAAAGAAAAACAGCAGTGTTCCCTGACCGACGCCAAAGATACGTTCAGCGCCAAATACCAGCAGGAGCCGGGGGTGTCAGGACCATTAAAGGTGGGGAACTCGCTGGTCGATGCTTTCACGCTGCAATATTACGAAGGATTCCCGATGGACCAGGTCGCCTGGGGGGAAATTAAGTCCGATCAACAGTGGAAGGTGCTGTCGAAGCTGAAAAATGGCTATCAGGACAGCCTGTTCACCTCGCCGGAAGTGGCGCAGAACGTCGCCAAACCGCTGGTGAAATATATTGATAATGCGCTGGTCACCGAACGCATGAAAGCACCGAAAATAACCGTGCTGGTGGGGCATGACTCAAACATTGCTTCGCTGCTCACCGCGCTGGATTTCAAACCGTACCAGCTTCACGATCAGAACGAGCGTACGCCGATCGGCGGGAAGATTGTCTTCCAGCGCTGGCATGACAGCAAGGCGAATCGTGATCTGATGAAAATCGAATATGTCTATCAAAGCTCGCAGCAGTTGCGTAATGCGGATGTTCTGACGCTGAAATCCCCGGCGCAGCGCGTGACGCTGGAGCTGAAAGGGTGTCCGGTAGATGCGAACGGCTTTTGCCCAATCGATAAGTTCGATAGCGTGTTGAATGAGGCGGCGAAGTAAAAGAAAAACTCCCCCGTGCGAGCGGGGGAGTCAGAGCGCTAGACGTTTTTGCGTTCGATAGTCTGTTCACCCCAAAAGAGCGAATCTTTGTCTGTTTTCTCAAAGGCTTTGATGAGCACCTCATCGCTACCTTCTTCCCAAATTTTTTCCGCCAGTTTCTCGTCATAATGCGCGACTTCAAAAATGGCTTCGGCTATTTCCGGCGATGTATTGCGCAGACTTGCCCATTCACCGACGTGATGGGCTTTCGCTTCTTGAGTTGGCATTCGAATCCTCCTGTTGAAGATTAGCCGTTGAGTTTTACTGCCAGACCTGCGACATATTCACCCTGATAGCGGGCGATAGACAACTCTTCCTGACTTGGCTGACGGGATCCATCGCCTCCGGCGATAGTGGTTGCGCCGTAAGGCGTACCGCCGCGAACCTGTGAGACATCAAACAGCTCTTGCGCTGCGTAGCCGATCGGCACAATCACCATCCCATGATGGGCAAGCGTCGTCCAGGTTGAGGTAATGGTTTGTTCCTGACCGCCGCCGGTCCCCGTTGAGCTGAATACGCTGGCGAGTTTGCCGTACAGCGCGCCGGAAGCCCACAGCCCGCCAGTCTGGTCAAGGAAAGTACGCATCTGGCCGGACATATTGCCAAAGCGTGTGGGGGTACCAAAAATGATGGCGTCGTAATCAGCCAGTTCTTGCGGGGTGGCGACTGGTGCATTTTGTGTTTTACCGCCCGCCTTGAGGAAAATCTCAGGCTGCATGGTTTCCGGTACACGCTTAATGATGACTTCCGCGCCGTCTACCTTATTCGCGCCTTCTGCAACTGCATGGGCCATAGTTTCAATGTGTCCGTACATGGAATAATAAAGCACCAGAACTTTTGCCATTTTACACTACTCCTCGAGTTAACCGTGTCCGTAGCGATTCGCTACCTACCTATAAAGATATGACGTACTGTCAGGAGTGCAAATTTCACAAACACTTCTTTGATTTATAACAATTTTTATAACATCCTCTTTTGTTGCAAAATGATACATATTTAACCGTGCGAAATTTGGTAGTCATAAGAAAGGCTTATTGATTTCTTCTTGTTATTATTTTGATCATGCAGCGGATCCTGTTGCAGGATATTACAGTTTGCTGGTCAACAGGCCGGTCTTCGCTAAGCTTAATTCCACGCAGTGAAAACAAGGGCCTCGCCCAGACGCTGCGTTGAGGTATCACTCCTCAGTACCTATGCAATATGATGTCTAATCAATGACGGAGGTCAGTAATGGCAAACCATCGAGGCGGTTCCGGTAACTTTGCGGAAGACCGCGAAAGAGCATCAGAAGCAGGTCGAAAAGGTGGCCAGCACAGCGGGGGCAACTTCAAGAATGACCCGCAACGCGCTTCAGAAGCAGGCAAGAAAGGGGGCAAAAATAGCCACGGCAACAATAAATCGTAATTATTGCATTGCCTGTTAGTTATGTCGTGACGGTCTCGTGTTTCATCTTAGCCGTCACGAAGCCACCGCCGCCGGGATCATCCGGCGGTTTTTTTTGTCAGCAAGGTTGAACTGTAACAAAACGCAACGCAGACTAATGACATTCTGTTAATCGGGTGTCTCATGTCTTTACTTTCTCGTTATTCCTTTTCGGTTAAACCTCAGGAGGCGATCCTCATTGTGATCACCATGTTCTGGGGTGGAACGTTTTTGGCGGTGCAATATGCCGTTACTCTGAGCGGGCCCTTTTTCTTTGTCGGTGTGCGTTTTGCTACTGCCGCGCTGGCCGTTGCGCTTCTGTCGTGGCGAACGCTGCATAAGCTGACCTGGCTGGAGTTTAAAGCTGGCGTGGCGATCGGCATTGCGATAGCGCTGGGCTATAGCCTGCAAACCTGGGGCTTGCAGTTTATTCCCAGCAGTAAATCGGCGTTTATTACCGCGATGTACGTACCGCTGGTGCCGCTGTTGCAATGGCTGTGCCTGGGGCGTATGCCTGGCCTGATGCCGTGTGTCGGGATTGTACTGGCCTTTATCGGGTTGATTTTTCTTGCCGGACCGGGGGGAAATTTACTGGCGCTGGGTGAAGGTGAGTGGATCACGCTCGCGGGCGCGGTGGCGATTGCGGCAGAAATTATTCTGATTAGCGCGTGGGCGGGAAAAGTAGATGTGCGTCGGGTAACGGTGGTGCAACTGGCAACCGCTTCTGTGGCGGCGTTTATTGCCATGGCCCCGGCAGGAGAGGCTGTACCGCCGATGTCGACAGGATTGCTGGTGGTCGCGCTGGGATTAGGAATATTTAGCGCGATTATTCAGGTCACCATGAACTGGGCGCAGCGCAGCGTTTCGCCGACGCGGGCGACGGTCATCTACACCGGCGAGCCGGTGTGGGCGGGGATCTTTGGTCGTCTGGCGGGTGAACGCCTACCGCTACTGGCTTTGTTAGGCGCGGCATTCATTATTGTTGGCGTGCTGGTCAGCGAACTGAAGTTCAAGAAGAAAAAAGCGCAGCCGCAGGCGGCGCCTCCTGAATCGCTTTAATTTAACCATTCACCGTGTGATTTGGTATGCTGACGCCCTCACAAGAAGGAGAGGGCGCATGGTCCAACGCGCAGAGAAAAAAAACGGTAAACGATCGCAGGCCGTCAGTGCAAAACGTCAGGCTATTTTAACCGCGGCATTAAATATCTTTTCCCAATATGGGATCCATGGTACGCGTCTGGAACAGGTAGCAGAGCAGGCGGGGGTGTCAAAAACGAATCTGCTCTATTACTACCCGTCAAAAGAGGTGCTCTATATTGCCGTTTTACGGCAAATCCTCGACATCTGGCTGGCACCGCTAAAGGCGTTTCGCGAAGACTTTGCGCCGCTGGTGGCCATTAAAGAATATATTCGTCTGAAGCTGGAAGTGTCGCGCGATTACCCGCAGGCGTCCCGGTTATTCTGCATGGAGATGCTGGCGGGCGCGCCATTGTTGATGGCTGAATTAACGGGCGATCTTAAAACGCTGATTGATGAGAAATCGGCGTTGATTGCCGGATGGGTCAGCAGTGGGAAACTGGCTCCTGTCGATCCGCACCATCTGATTTTCATGATTTGGGCTTCAACACAGCATTATGCAGACTTTGCCCCACAGGTAGAGGCGGTAACGGGCGCAACGCTGCGTGATGAAGCCTTTTTTAACCAGACCGTTGAGAGCGTACAGCGGATGATTATCGAAGGGATCCGCGTGCGTTAGCTGGCAGGCGGTAGCGGACAGCTTAAATCGCCTTCTTCACACTGTAAAAGCGAGGCGAGAAACGCTTCGCGCTCGTTGGTCTTATCCGTTAAACACTGGCTGGAAATCATCGCCTGGGCGCTTCCGCCTTCGGTACCGGAACTGATTAACGCACAGTCTGCATCGCGCAGGGTTATCCACGAAGTTTGCGCTTTTTTCAGTAAATCGCGCTGGGGCGGGGCGGCGCGCTTGAGCGCATTCTGATACGTTTCATTAAGTTTGGCGTCGGCCGCTTTAAACTGCTCTGCCGCACAGGTGTTCATTTCAGCTTGATTATTCGCGTTGACGCAGTCATCTGCCAGCGCCTGGCCGCTCAGCAGCAGCGCTGCACATGTCAGTAAAATTCGTTTCATGTTTCCCTCTGACTTTATAAAAAAGGCCCCGTTACCGGAGCCTTAATTAACCACAACCTTAGCCGATTGTCATCAGGCTGGCGTTGCCTCCGGCGGCGGCGGTATTGACGCTCAGGGAGCGTTCAATATACAGCCTTTCAAGCAGGATATTGCTTTCGCCGCGGGCAAAGCCCTGAACCGACACAATCGCTCCTTCACGGGCCGCCACCGCTTCACACAGCGCGCGAAGCTGATCGGAATCGCCATGGAAAATCACGGCATCAAACGGCTGTGTGGCGATGTTGTCAGCTTTGGCAAACTGAATCCGCTCGGAGACTGCAACTGGCAGACGTTTTGCCAGTTCACGATGGAACGCATCATCCGGCCACAGGATCAAGCTTCCCACCGAAGTCACAGCGGCAACCTGCACCAGCGCATCCTGCTCGTCATCAGCGATACACAGTACGCGCTCGCGCGGTAACAGCGTCCAGGTATTGCGTTCGCCGGTTGGTCCTGGCAGCAGACGTTGTGTTCCGGCCTGCGCCAGTTCACCAAACTGCTGGCAAAGCGCACGCAGCGACGGACGATCGGCGGCCCATTCGGTGAGTGCTTCCAGCGGTTGAACAAGAGCCGCTTTGAGCTGCGCATCGACAGGATAGTCTGCATCCTGACGGGCAAGCGTAATGCCCAGCGCATTCTCCGGGCGGTTAGCCAGCAGGCGGTACAGGTACAGCGGTCCACCTGCTTTTGGTCCGGTTCCTGACAAGCCTTCGCCACCGAATGGCTGCACCCCGACGACGGCGCCAACCATATTACGGTTAACGTACAGGTTCCCCACATGTGCAGATCCCGTGACCTGAGCGATGGTTTCATCGATACGGGTGTGGACGCCAAGCGTCAGGCCGTAGCCGGAGGCATTAATTTGTTCAATCAGGCTGCCCAGATTGTTACGGGTGTAACGCATGACGTGCAGTACCGGACCGAACACCTCTTTTTGTAATTCATCGAAGCTTTCCAGCTCGATAAGCGTCGGAGCGATAAAGGTACCGGTTTGCCATTCCCGCGCATCGTCACTGTTCTCACGCACGGCCTGGAATACCGGACGTCCTTTGGCGCGCATGGCCTGAATATGGCGCTCAATATTGGCTTTGGCTTCTTCATCGATAACCGGCCCAATATCGGTAGTCAGGCGACCCGGATTACCCATGCGGCATTCCGCCATCGCCCCGCGCAGCATTTTCAGCGTGTGGTCGGCAATATCATCCTGCAGACACAGCACGCGCAGCGCGGAGCAGCGTTGTCCGGCACTGTCAAAAGCAGAAGCCAACACGTCGACCACCACCTGTTCCGTCAGCGCTGAGGAGTCGACGATCATCGCGTTCATGCCACCGGTTTCGGCGATAAGTGGGATTGGACGGCCCTGAGCATCAAGGCGGGTCGCGATATTGCGTTGCAACAGCGTGGCGACTTCCGTCGAGCCGGTAAACATCACGCCGCGTACGCGCTCATCGGAAGTGAGCTGCGCCCCGACGGTTTCGCCCTGGCCTGGCAACAGTTGTACCACGCCTGGCGGTACGCCCGCTTCGAGTAAAATAGCGATACCCTGGGCGGCAATCAGCGGGGTTTGTTCCGCTGGTTTTGCCAGTACGCTGTTGCCTGCGGCCAGCGCGGCGGCAATCTGTCCGCTGAAAATGGCCAGCGGGAAGTTCCACGGGCTGATACAAACTACCGGGCCTAACGGACGATGGGTTTCATTATCGAAGTCATCGCGTACCTGGCCTGCATAATAGTGCAAGAAGTCTACCGCTTCGCGCACTTCTGCAATCGCGTTGCTGAAGGTTTTACCCGCTTCGCGTACCAGAATGCCAATTAATTGCTGCATCTGGCCTTCCATCAGAACGGCAGCGCGATGCAAAATAGCGGCGCGCTCTTGTGGCGGCGTCGCAAACCAAATTGGCGCATTATTAACGGCGTTTTGTAATGCCTGTTCCACTTCGCTGTGAGTCGCTTCACGCACGTAGCCGACAATGTCTTTTGGCTCGGCCGGGTTAACGACCGGCGTCATTTCACCGTCAGCAACCGGCTGCTCGAGAATCGGTTTGGCATGCCATTTTTGCAGCGCGCTATTGAGCAGGGCAGAGGACAGCGAGGCCAGACGATGTTCGTTAGCCAAATCCAGTCCGCCTGAGTTTTCCCGGCCTTTACCGTACAGGTCGCGCGGCAGGGGAATCTTCGGATGCGGTAAACCTGTCTGGCCTTCCTGTTGCGCCAGTTTTTCCACAGCTTCGACCGGATCGGCAACCAGTTCGTCCAGCGGCAAGGTGGTGTCAGCAATGCGGTTGACAAACGAGGTGTTGGCGCCGTTTTCCAGCAGACGACGCACCAGGTACGCCAGCAGGGTTTCGTGTGTACCTACCGGTGCATAAATACGGCATGGACGGTTCAGTTTGCCATCCGCGACTTTGCCCGTAACCTGCTCGTACAGGGGTTCGCCCATACCGTGCAGGCACTGGAACTCATACTGACCAGGATAATAGTTTTGCCCCGCTAACTGATAAATCGCCGCCAGCGTGTGGGCGTTATGGGTGGCGAACTGCGGGTAGATCAGATTCGGTACGGCCAGCAGTTTTTTCGCACAGGCCAGATAGGAAACGTCGGTATACACCTTACGGGTATAAACCGGATAGCCTTCCAGACCGTCCATTTGCGCACGTTTGATTTCGCTATCCCAGTATGCGCCTTTAACCAGACGGATCATCAGGCGGCGGCGACTGCGGGTAGCGAGATCGATCAGATAGTCGATAACAAATGGGCAGCGCTTCTGGTAGGCCTGGATAACAAAGCCGATACCGTTCCAGCCCGCCAGTTCGGGTTCGAAGCACAGTTTTTCCAGCAGATCGAGGGAGATCTCCAGTCGGTCAGCCTCTTCGGCGTCGATATTAATACCGATGTCGTACTGACGGGCCAGCAGTGTCAACGATTTCAGGCGCGGATAGAGTTCATCCATCACGCGGTCATATTGCGCGCGGCTATAGCGCGGGTGCAGCGCCGACAGCTTAATAGAGATACCGGGCCCTTCATAAATGCCGCGTCCATTAGACGCTTTACCAATGGCGTGGATCGCCTGCTGGTAAGAAACCAGATAAGCCTGAGCATCAGCGGCGGTTAGCGCCGCTTCGCCCAGCATGTCGTAGGAGTAGCGGAAACCTTTTTCTTCCAGTTTACGTGCGTTAGCCAGCGCTTCGGCGATGGTTTCTCCGGTGACGAACTGTTCGCCCATCAGGCGCATCGCCATGTCGACGCCTTTACGCACTAAAGGTTCGCCGCTCTTGCCGATAATACGGTTGAGCGAGCGGGAGAGGCTGGCTTCGTTATGCGTAGAAACCAGACGACCGGTAAACAACAGTCCCCAGGTCGCCGCGTTAACGAACAGAGACGGGCTACGCCCAATGTGCGACTGCCAGTTACCGTTGCTGATTTTGTCGCGGATCAACGCATCGCGGGTTGCCTTATCGGGAATACGCAGCAGGGCTTCGGCCAGACACATCAGCGCCACGCCTTCCTGCGAAGAAAGGGAGAACTCCTGCAATAAACCTTGTACCATTCCGGCGCGACCGCTGGCGGTCTTCTGGTTACGCAGTTTGTCGGCCAGATCGTACGCCAGCTTATGCGCCTGCTCGGCGATGGGTTGCGGCAGACGTGCCTGCTCCATCAGCATCGGCACGGCGTCGGTTTCGGCGCGGCGGTACGCGGCGGTGATTGCCGCACGGGAAACGGACTGCGGCAGAATTTGTTCGGCAAATTCCAGGAAAGGCTGATGCGTTTCATTCTGCGGCGTGGTTGACTCCTCGCCCTCATTCGCCGCGCCTGCCAGCAGTGCCGGCAGTTCAGGAAGCGCATCGTCATTTTCCAGTCTTTCGAGATAATTAAAGATGGCTTGTTTAATCAGCCAATGCGGTGTGCGATCGATTCGTGATGCGGCTGTTTTAATACGCTCGCGAGTGGCGTCATCCAGCTTAACCCCCATCGTGGTGGTTCCCATGCCGTTTACTCCTGTTGTACTGAAATACGGGTCTGATAGTTACCGAGAAATATCCACTATGTTGCAACTTTGTGCAACCGTGTTAAATGTGACGTGGTTTGCAAGCTTGAAAATGAATGAAATGTTAATAAAGTTGGTGTTCGTGGCAGGGCGAATAAAAATTACGGAATCTTTTTCTCTGCGGTAGTTAACACTTTTCAAAGGTGCAACCAAGAAAAGTGTGAGAGAGTGCAACCTACAGAAAAATGCTATCTACTCTGGATCAATTTTGATGTAAATGGTGTGTTAAATCGATTGTGAATGACCATCGCTTCCGGCAGGATACGGTCGCCTGGTAAACATAGATATCTTTGCCACGTTCCGGCAGGGTAATAAAACGGCAAGCCACGGCATTGCTGATACATAATTTTGGAGAGTTTTGATGGCTATTAGCACACCGATGTTAGTGACATTCTGTGTCTATATTTTCGGCATGATATTGATAGGGTTTATTGCATGGCGTTCAACCAAAAACTTTGACGATTACATTCTTGGTGGACGCAGTTTGGGTCCATTCGTGACCGCGTTATCCGCTGGCGCATCCGATATGAGTGGCTGGTTGCTGATGGGGCTGCCAGGCGCAATTTTCCTGTCGGGGATTTCAGAAAGCTGGATCGCCATTGGCCTTATTTTGGGCGCATGGATCAACTGGAAGCTAGTGGCCGGACGTTTACGCGTACACACCGAATACAATAACAATGCGCTGACGTTACCGGATTACTTTACCGGTCGCTTTGAAGATAAAAGCCGCATTCTGCGGATTATCTCCGCGCTGGTTATTCTGCTGTTTTTCACCATCTATTGTGCTTCAGGGATTGTGGCAGGGGCGCGTCTGTTTGAAAGCACCTTTGGCATGAGCTACGAAACAGCACTGTGGGCGGGGGCGGCTGCGACGATCATTTATACCTTTATCGGTGGTTTTCTGGCGGTAAGCTGGACTGATACCGTTCAGGCCAGCCTGATGATCTTTGCTCTGATCCTGACGCCGGTCATGGTCATTATCGGCGTGGGTGGATTCGATGATTCGCTGGAAGTGATTAAACAAAAGAGCATTGAGAACGTAGACATGTTCAAAGGGCTGAATTTTGTTGCCATCATTTCTCTGATGGGCTGGGGCCTGGGCTACTTTGGCCAGCCGCATATTCTGGCGCGCTTTATGGCGGCAGATTCTCACCATAGTATTGTGCATGCACGTCGTATTAGCATGACCTGGATGATCCTGTGTCTGGGCGGCGCAGTTGCCGTTGGTTTCTTCGGTATCGCTTACTTTAATAACAACCCGTCGCTGGCAGGTGCCGTTAACCAGAACGCTGAGCGTGTGTTTATTGAACTGGCGCAAATCCTGTTCAACCCGTGGATTGCCGGTATTCTGCTGTCTGCGATCCTCGCGGCGGTGATGTCGACCCTGAGCTGCCAGTTGCTGGTGTGTTCCAGCGCAATCACCGAAGATTTGTACAAAGCGTTCCTGCGTAAAAATGCCAGCCAGAAAGAGCTGGTGTGGATTGGTCGTATCATGGTGCTGGTTGTGGCCCTGGTGTCCATCGCACTGGCGGCCAACCCGGAGAACCGTGTACTGGGTCTGGTAAGCTACGCCTGGGCAGGCTTTGGCGCGGCGTTTGGTCCGGTGGTTCTGTTCTCGGTAATGTGGTCGCGCATGACCCGCAACGGCGCGCTGGCAGGGATGATCATCGGCGCGGTGACGGTAATCGTCTGGAAGCAGTTTGCCTGGCTGGGTCTGTATGAAATCATCCCTGGCTTTATTTTCGGCAGCATCGGTATTGTCGTCTTTAGTCTGTTGGGTAAAGCGCCATCAACCGCAATGCAGCAACGTTTTGCCGAGGCTGACGCGCATTATCACTCCGCGCCGCCGTCTCGTTTACAGGCAGAATAATCTACCTTTGTCCTCAGGCCCGCCGCGTGCGCAATACCGTTCGGTTAAGCATGTATGGAGAACGTTTTACCCTGAATTAGTTTCCGTTCACCTTATGTGCATTGCTTCTCTGATATCGCTATACCTGTGAACGTGCAAGGGAGGCTCACCACCGCCTCCCTTGCATCCCAGGCTTCCGGCGGGAAAATCGTCGCTGCGCGAGCTATTCGTCTTATGCCGTCTGCCTGTCGGGTCGGGGCCGAGCCTGCGTCCCTGCAGGCCGTCCCCTCTGCCCGCATCCCTGCGGGCAGACCCGGTCAGCCGTCAACGCCTCATCGATTTTCAGCCGGACCGGGGTCATCGCTTCAACGCTCTGACTTCCAGCTAAATCTTTTTTGCTGTTCAAATATATTCAAATAAAAGTGCAGGAGGTCAGGTGTGGGCAGGTCCGTCTGAAAATTGCCGACGTGTTTCCGTAAGGCCGGGAGAGCCAGCATGGATGCTGGCTCAGGGCGCGCTTTGCAGGGACGCTACCTCGCGCCCGGCCCGGTCGCCTGGAGGAATAAACGGAGGGGACCGCGGAGCGGCAATTTTCCCGCCGGGAGCCGGGATTGTAAAGGGCGTGGCGGAGAACGCCCTTTACACGTTCACAGGAATCGGTGTTTCAGAGAAACGATGTACATGAGGTGAACGGAATCCTTTCTCTGAAATAGCATGTTCATTACCTTCGCGAATACAGGTTGATGCTTTCTGATATAGAGGCGTTAACTTAATGACATTGACGCATGTGGGGGGCTTTTATTACCTACGCTGCAAGCTCGCTAT
>NZ_JAHLQZ010000063.1:0-20839 GCF_018919505.1 Citrobacter sp. S55_ASV_140 | reverse complement strand
ACGCAGTGAGTTTCTCCCCGAGTTCCTCCGTTGACATCGTCACTGGTGCGGAAACTGGCGTCGACACGATGTTATGCTCGGTCAGTGGATTCACTGGCTGATTTCCCTGCGCCGCGGTATTGAGCAAATTCTGCGTAGAGAGCGCAGGGTTGACCGTCACGCCAGCGGTTTTTCTCTCCACCACCGGGCGAGGACTGGGGTTCTGGGTTGATTTCACCCGAGCAGAAATTTGTTGGGAGGTCGAGAGTGGCGCAGGCTCCGGCGCAATCGCTCGCAGATCCTGGGCGGAAAACGTCGCCAGCTTAGCCTGTTGATCCGGGGTTGCTGGCGGCAAATCCTCGCTGAGTGACGCCAGTAACGTTTGCAGCTTAGGCGGCAGTGACGATAAGTCGGTTGTGTGCTGATCAGCCGATGGCGCGGATGTTTTTTCCGGCTGGGCCATGGCGCTCGCCAGTTGGCGCAGCAATGATGACCCCGAATGGGTGGTTTGCACCTGCGCCAGCATTCTCAACATGTCGCCATCAGGCTGCTTTTGTACATCGGCCGGGGCTGCCTGAGTCGGTTGCGCCAATAGCATAGCCAGCAATGCCTGCATGGCTGCCGGATTCGCGTCGTCTTGTTTATGTGCAGCCGCCGACGTCTGCTGATGACTCAGTTTTGCGCCAATCAACCGCTCAGCCGCGGCGTTCAGCCCCGACTGGGATAAAGAAAATGCGCTGCCGCCCTCAGGGGTTGACGGCGCCGAAATCGTCGCCTTTTCCGGTGTGGCCTCTGCCGACGCACTGACCGAGGCCAGTAATACAGGATTCATGCCTTCTCCGAAATTAAATTAACCATTGAATACGCCAACATTCCTTCCTGGTTTTGCTGATGTTTCTCCATCCGCGTTTTGAGTTCTTCCGCACGCTGCGTTCGCCGCGCAATTAATGTCTCAAACGCGACCAGCAGTCTGCTTTTCACTTCCCGTAGCGCCTCGGCGTCAGTTTCCCAGGCAGCATAGGCATGAAAGTCACGCATCACCTGCTGATGCAGACCTGGTAATCGACGCCACCGTTTTTGATCCAGGGCATCGTTCATCGCCGCCACCAAGGCATAAAGCTGCTGTTGCTGACGCTCTCTTTCCATCGCCTTATCCAAGTTTTGCTGACAGACCTTCCCAGCCTGTACGCAGATTCGTCAGGATGAGGATCACTTCATCAATTTTTTCTAACGACAACTCGCCGCTGGCTTCATACAGGCGGTAGACGCAGTGGTCATACAGCCGGGAGAGATTCACCACCAGCTCACCGCCGGTTTCAAACTCCAGCGAGCTGGTTAAGGCGTTGAGAATATCGATGCATTTATTGATGCTTTGCGCTTTACGCTCGTAGCGTTTGTTCTCAATGTGGCTTTTCGCGCGTTCCAGTTCGTCCATCAGTCCCGAAAACAGCACCAGCACCAGCTCTAACGGTGATGCTGCTGCCGTACGCGCAGCAAGATCCATCTCTTTGTATTGCGAATAACCATCCTGCGTGTCGTACATATTGGTTCTTAATCCTTCTCTTAAATCAGCCGGTTACATAAACGCGGCCATACTCACTTTCATGGTGTACACCTCAACCAGCGTATTGGTGTACTCTTCCACATAGCGCTCGTAGTTGGTGTTATAGGTTTCAGTCAGTTGATCGCTTTCGTCCTGGATTTTGCTCTGCTGGTCGTCAATGTTTTCCTGGCGCATGGCAATAATGCCGTTGCTGGAATCCAGATAGCTGTCCATCAGGTCGTCCATTTGTGCGACCATGCTGTCGTCACCGACAAAAATAGAGGTCAAACCGTCCGGGTTTTTTTCCATTTCTTCGCTGAACTGGGTGGAGTCGATTTGTAAGTGACCGTCGGAATCCAGCGTGATGCCATAGTCGACAATCGATACGCCGCCGTATGAAGCGTGAGCGATATCATCCATTTGGTTTGCCAGCGAATTCATCCCGGCATCACCGGCAAAGACCCCGGCTGCCGAGTCGTCATCGCCGTAGCTGGTGAGAGAATCTATGGTGTCGATTAGCGTGTTATAGGCATCCACGAAGGTTTGCACTTTTGCCTGAGATCCACTGGAGTCTTCCGCGACGGTAAAGGTGGTCACATCATTAGGATCATCAGGATCGCTGACCTCGGAAAACGTCATCGTTACGCCGGGGATAACGTCATCGAAAGTATTCGAACTACTGGTGATGGCAGGACCGGTTTCACTTCCCAGATGAATTTCTGCGTCCTGCGGATTTGTGATGAGCTGCTCACTGGAAGACTCCGCCGTCGCAAAATCGGTGTTACCCGTAACGCTCACTGAAAAGCCGCTTTGTGCTCCGGTGGTATCAGAGGTCAGCATGATAGTGGTGGTGCCGTCGGTTTTAACCAGCGCCGCCGACACGCCAGGGTTGTCATCCGAGTCATTAATTGCATCAACCAGTTCGCTGGCATCAATAAAACTGTCGCCATCTTCATCAGCAGCCGCGAGATCGATATCCATGGTCGTGCCGTCATCCATCGACAACGTAAAGGTACCGGATGCGCTGTACTGGTCATCACTCATGCTGAACGTGGTTTGTTGCGCCTGTGCAAGTGCCGAAACATAAAATGAATAGGTTCCGGCCTGAGCTTCCGAGTTTGCGGATATGGTGTTTGAATCATTACTCGACGTAGCAGAAAACGTCAGCGGGCCGTCGGTGTCACTGTTAAGCGCATCAATTGCTGACTGAAAGTCGGTGAGCGCCGAACTTAACGAGTCCAGGCCGTTGCTCTCTGCATTCAATTCGTTCTGCTCGTTTTGCAGATTTGCCGCCTGGGTGGCGATGTCCGCGTAGGCAAATTCTTGTGCTAATTTTTGGATCGGACTCGTAAAACTCATAATCAGTGACTCCGTGCAACGTTAGTTATGTAATAGCAAAACGCATGCCAATATTTTTTATTATTGATATTCAGTAAGTTAAGTTAGTAGCGGAAATGAATTTTCCCTTCCTCAGGAAGGTTTCCAGGCAAAGGCCCGGTTGCGGAAAGCACAACACCGCCGGGTGGCGGTGTTGTGAATGACATTACGTCAGGAATTACTGCAGCAGGCTGGAAACCATGCTGGACATGCTGTTGGACTGCTTCAGCATGGTGATACCCGTTTGCATCAGCACCTGTTGCTGGGTCATGTTGGACGCTTCCGTCGCGTAGTCGGTATCCATAATGTTACCGATCGCCACTTCAGTGTTGTCCTGCATGCTGGTCAGGTTAGCCGCGGTGTCGTTCAGGCGGTTGATGGATGCACCCAGTTTGGACTGGATCTTAGACACGTCGTCCATTGCAGTCTGGATAGTTCCAATCATCGCGTTTGCAGAGCCAGAAGTGGTCAGTTCGGAGCCGCCAGAAATACCTGCGCTACCGGTCTTATCTGCCTGGTCACCTTTGAAGGAAGCACTAACCTGATCCAGTGCGTTAACCAGAGTGTCCAGTTGGCTGGAAATATCAACGGTCATGGTGTCAGAAGATTCAGCGCCAACCTGGAAGGTTACGCCGCTCTGGAACAGGCCGTCTTTACCGGTGTTGCTGGTACCGGAAACACCGAACAGGTTGGTGCCGCCGTAAGTGGTGTTCTGCAGCATATCGGACATCTGCTGGCCCAGCTCGTCGTATTCGTCCTGCATCGCCTGCAAATCTTCGTCGCTGTACGTTCCGTTCGCCGCCTGAGTAGACAGGTCTTTCATACGGCCCAGTACGTCGGTCATTTCGTCAAACATGCTGTCGGCTGTCTGCAGCATGGCAGTGGCATCGTTGATGTTGCTCAATGCAACGCCCATGCCGCTGGACTGCGCGGTCAGACGGTTGGCAATCTGTTTGCCCGCGGCGTCATCTGCAGAGGAGTTAATACGGTTACCTGTCGCCAGACGTTCCATAGAAGTAGACAGTGATGCGCTGCTTTTGTTGATAGCATTAACAGCAGACATTGATGCGGTATTAGTATTAATCGATAACATGGTACTGCTCCTTGGGAATAATCGTTTTCGTTTCGATACTCTGTAAAAACGACCACCCGTTTGGAAAACTTAAAGCGCTGCAGAAAATTTTTTTGACGCGTCACACAACATCATTAGCGAGAGAAAAAACGCCTCCACCTCTATTTTAGCTTTGCGTGCTACCTCCCCAAAAAACCACTTTCTAAGGAAGATCTCAATCAAGATTTAATTAAAAGATTATTAGAAATATCTAATAACGGCTTGGTTGCTTACGCGCCATACGGGTTAACTTTTTGATAAGAATAAGATTATCCCTAGATGAAATCACTTTAAAAAGCCTGGTTATAGCCATGTTTTACATTTAGTTGCAAATACCCTGTACTTTTATATTGTGAGTCTCGGGCACTTTCGCTACATTTCAAATCCTTTTTTGGACAGCATAAAAAACACTCAATAGCGATTCAGCTGCAGCTTCACAGCACAAAGAAATTTCAATTTCTCCAGAATTTTAATGCACTGATTTTTAACGGTGTGACACCAGGGATATAAAATCTTGCACGGGTATACAAATCGATGAGTATCGTAGTCAACAACTGGCGGATGGATTCCTCGCTTAATGCGTTAATCCATTGTGAAACAGGCGAGATACGTCGCCTGGGCGAATACCATTTTATTCTGTTAGAGACATTAGCTAAAAATGCCGATGTCGTTTTATCTCGGTCATATTTAATGAGCGCAGTTTGGAAGAATCGCATCGTCGGTGGAAATAGCCTGCCGACAGCCGTTCATGCGCTGCGCGTTGCGATCGATGATGACGGTAAACAGCAAGAAATTATAAAAACCATACCTAAAAAAGGGTATTTATTTAATAAGAACTACCTCACTGAAACTATTGACCTTAATGAAACTGTGGTTGATGACAGCACCATTGATGAGGTCGAGAAACGTACCGAGATTGTTGAGTCCCCTGCGCCTGATGAAATGCTTCCATCAACAAACAATGGGGAAATACCCTTACTTAACAGTCAACTATCGTCAAGAAACCAGAGAAAAACAGCCATCAGACGGCATCCTTATCGAGCCGTTCTGATTACCTTACCCGTTATCGTTATCGCGCTGTCGTTGTTTATTTTAATCTCTTATTTTAAAGCACCGTCTGTCACCAAAATGGAAGAAGCTCCGCAATTGGTTAAAGAGACGCTTGAAAATGCCAACCATGTTACGGTATATCAACTTTACGACCCAGGTGAGAATAAGAAATCATCATCGCTTGTTTCAACGCATATTCTTCCCGGTATCGAGCAGCTCAACCCACTGTTGGTAAGCCATAACGCCTCGATGACCTTGTATTATCGGGTCTCACTGAACAAACTCGCCCTTGATATTGTACTTAGCAATCAATGCAATGATAAGTGGCAGTTAGCGCTAAGCTTTGACAACTGGCTAAATAAAGATAATGAAATGAATGGTATTTTAATTAAAGAAGTGGAGAAAATGTTAAATGAAATGCCAAAATGCAAATAATTTCTTTTTCCCTGCCCTGTCTGCTTTCACGCTATTTTTCACATTTACGGCTCATGCCCGCATTGAAAATACGGTCATTGCCAATTACGACCTTACTACTGGCAAAAACGTACATTATGAACTTATCGCAAATTCTCTGGATAAAAGCACCACGATCACTCTCGTCCCTTTGGAGCAAAATAATAAAATGCCCTCTACGTTTAAAGTAGCATCGTGTATTAATCATTATACCGGCTCATATAAACAGGGTGAGTTTCACTTTAGTACCACCAAAACCGATCAAAACGATTATCGTATGGCTAATTTCGGGGCATTTGTCACTGAGCACAACCTGCATACATGGTGGCTCCATATAACTCCGCAGCAAAATTTGATTTTTACTCGGGATGTCGGAGGTCTGTTAATCACAGACCCCTCTGTATTTAACTTTTCAACAAAAGCATGCCAGCAGAATTAACTTAATAAACTACGGACAGTCTGGCTGGAAAGTCGGGCTTGTCCATTCACCGCCTGCGCTAATACCTGATAATTGTGATTAGCATGATCCAATACCCCACCCAATGATTCAGAGGCTTGCACCGCACTTTCTGCCTGTGGAAAACGCGCCATACCGTCAATGAGCTGCCGGGCCTTCTCCTGCTGGGCAGCCATTTGCGCACGTTGATCGCCAATAATATCCAACGCCTGCTGTAATCCGTCCTGAGTTCGGGCACCGCCCTGTGCTACATACTGTTGAAGCTCCTCTGAACGTGAGGGATCGGCAAATGTTTTCAGCGGGGTAAACGCTGATGACTTCGCACCGACATCGCGTACGCTCAGGGTTTGCTGGATCTGCGACCACTGCTTTTCCGTGGTGGAGAACGTTAACGTGCCCTGCCGATCGTGCACCTGTACGCCGACGCGACGCAGCGCGTTGCTCATCATTATCTTGTACTGGCCTGGATCCATATCCTCACCCACCACCACCGCCGAGTGCTGCGTTTGCCGCCCATCGGAAACACTAAACATGCGCGAGCTTATGGCATCTTTTTGCAGCATCTGCGCCAGTTCAGGCGCGTGAAAGGTCACTCGCGCCTCGCCCTGCAAAACCGGACGCAGTTGCCTGTCCACCGCGCCGCCGGATAACGCCGTTCTTTTATCCAGCCACTGGGTAAGTTCGGCGCCCTTTTGCTGCTGCGCCTGCCCGCCACGGCGCGAGGCATGGCGATAATCCAGCAAATGCTGTTCCAGTTGTCCCAGATAGTGATCGGCCTGCTGTAGCGTGGTGAGCTGATCGTTAAGCTGCACGCTATAACGCTGAGGCCGGGTGGTAATAAGCGGTGAGGCCGGGTAATCACTCGCCGTTGCGGGTAACTTTTGACGGACAGGGGCATTCTGCGCAACGGTATGCTGCTGCACAGAAGGATTAAGCGCTCCGCTACCGGAGAGTGACGTTGTATTTAAACCGACCTGCATACTATTCCTGAGCTACTGCTCGCTGTTAAATCACACTGAAAAGGTTCAACTCACTCACTTTAGAGTAGGTTTTTAAGGTGGCTTCCATCGCCATTTCCAGTCCGGTAAAGGTAATGGAAGCTGGGCCGTAATCCAGATCGCTCAACTGACTGATCAGCTGATCGTTGGACGTTGAGATATCCGTCTGAGCATCGCTGAGCATGGTCATTGTATTCTGCGTTTCACCAATGGTGGCGATGGAGGCGTTGAGCTCATCAGAGGCCACGTCTACCGTATCGATGGCATTCTGAATGTCGCTTTGCACCTGCGGATCGGCAGGATCAACCGATGGGTCCTGCAGCTCTTTCGATAATGACGTTAAGGTGTTCAGCACATCCAGGCTATCGCCGAAGAAATCGCTGACGGCCACATTGGTGTCAACCTCTACGCCATTGGAGACAGTAGTTTGGCGATGATCGCCATTCCCCTGGTAGGTATAGCTGTCGGTCACGCCGTCGCCGTCCTCATCCACCGCGACAATCGGCGGCCGATCGTTCACCGTCCCGCCAAACACATAGTGACCGTCTTCATCCTGGTAATTTAACGCCGACACCATCGCTTCAGTCATCGACTGGATATCCTGCCCCAGACTGGATAATGACTCAGCGGTATTGGTGCCGTTCGCGGCTTCCAGCAGATCGTCGCGAATCGCCAACAGATCGTTATTGACGCCGTCGAGAATAGATTCCTGCTGGCTCATCCCTGCCGACGCGGAATTAATATTCGTTTGATATTGGTCGAGGGCCGATTGCTGGCGGTTCAGCTGGGTGATACGGGTCGCCGCAATCGGATCGTCAGACGGTAACAGAATGCTTTTCCCCGTCGCCATCTGCGTGACGACATGAGAAAGATCGCTGGAAAGGTCGTTAAAACTCTGCGTCATAGACACATAAGACTGCTGGGCAGTGACTCGCATTTTTCATTCCCCTTCCGGTTAGCTACACATTTCCAGCACAGAATCGAAAATATCTGCGCCCGTGGAGATGACTTTGAGATTGGCCTCATAAATCTGCTGATAGGTAATGAGGTTTACCGCTTCTTCATCCATGCTGACGCCGCTCACGCTGCTCTGCTGGTTCTGTGCCTCGGAGTATACGTTCGCTGCGGCTTCGGCTTCCGTCTGGTTTTGCTGGCTGTAGATACCAATATTGCTGATGATCGATGAACAGGCTTCGCCCACGGTTACGCTACCGAGTCCTTCAATTTCCAGCGGTTCGGTTGAGATGTTGATCAGCGCCTGCAGGTTATCGCTGTTGCCGCTTTCGTCCGGCGAGCTGGAAAACGCCAGTTCATCGGCGGTGATATCAGGGTTTACCTCCAGCGGGCCATCCGATGAGTTTTCATCATAAATAAACAGCGGTTCACCGGGATTTCCGTTCAAATCGTAGCCCTGCGCCAGTTGGGTGTTAACCGCATCGGCAAATTGCTCCGCCATGCTGTTAATCGTTCCCGTCAGCGGCGTCAGCACCTCATTCTGATAATCAAACAGCGCGCCCAGCGAGCCGCCGGTATCGGTGTTCATGGATGAGGTAGTTCCGGCAAACGTTAACGACATACTCTGCGTGCCATCGGCGTTGGTATCCAGTTCGATGGTGGAACTCTCCTGCCCGCTGACCAATGGCTGACCGTTTTGCAGCGTGACGTTATAGTTGCCTTCATCATCGATATTGACCTGAACGTCCATAATGCCGCTCAACTCTTCCACCATCTGATCGCGGGCGTCATACAGCGCCGAAGCGTTATCGCCGTTGGCTTCAGCTTCAGCAATTTGCTGGTTATAACTGGCAATACCGGTAGTCAGGGTGTTCACCTGCGCCACCATCGCCTGCTCCTGGCTGACGATCTCACTGCTTTGCGAGTCGATGTAATCGAGGGTGTTATCCACGCGCAGCGCCAGCGCGCCGGACTCGCTGATCACCTGCTCACGCAGGGCGGAATCATCCGGGCTGGTGGTGGCTTCGTTTAGCGCGGCAAAAAAGTTATCAAATCCCCCGCTCAGGCTGCTGTTATCATCGCTGAGGACGGTTTCCAACTGCGTTAAATACTCTTGCTGGGTGTTGTAATAGCCATAATCGCTGGCGGCATACCAGACCTGGTTAACCTGATACTGGTTTGAGACCCGGCGAATACTGTCAACCTGCACACCGTTACCCGCACTGTTCGCTGAACCGGAACTCGCGCCAATGGTACTGGTGATGGCAACCTGCCGGGTATAACCGTCAGTCATCGCGTTGGCGGTGTTCTGCGCCGTTACGTTAAGCTCCACCTGCGCAGTCGATGCGCCGCTGTAGCCAATGTTAATCATATCCATCAAAGCGTCCTCGCCGGTCAGTTACCCGGTCTGTCATTAACAACCTTGCCGATTAAGAGCGGCGAAAAAACCGCAGTTCTTAAGCCGCCGCGCAACCTTTATCCTTGGTGATGAGGGGAGAGCTGTTTGACGATCATCTCCGCAATGCCAATGCCGTGCTGTTGGGCAAGACTGTTGCACAGCTGATCGTCATAAAATCCCTGCATCATGCGTACCGAGTCGCTGTTAAACGGGTTATCTTTTGAGTCGAAGATCTCATTGGTTTTACGCATCTCTTTCAGCATGTTGCGTAAGAAGATGGCTTCGAATTGCTGGGCAGCTTTCTGCAAATCGTTATCTTTGATTTTGGGGCCCATTAACGCATCGCTACCGTCAATGCCCCCGCTATGATTCACCTTGATGTCGGCCATTAAATCACCTCCAGATCGGCATCCAGCGCACCAGCTTCATGCAGGGCCTGTAAAATAGACATAATGTCGTCCGGCGTTGCCCCCAGGCTATTGAGCGCGTTGACCAACGTTTTCAGACTGCTGGACTCTGGCAGACTGATCATCCCCGGACGGGCATGATTCACCGAAATATTGCTTTGCGGCGTCACCGCCGTACGGCCACCGGCAAAAGCGTTCGGCTGGCTGACGTTGCTGCTTTCATTGATGGAAACCGTCAGACTGCCATGCGATACCGCCGCCGCATGCAGGGCGATACCATCGCCCATAACGACCGTACCGGTACGCGAGTTAAACACCACCCGAGCCCGGACTTTTTCCGCCTGCACCTGGACGTCATCTAACTGAGACATAAAGGCCACGCGCGCGCCGGGGCTGGTTGGCGCGCGGACGATAACGTTGGTCGAGCTTTGTGCCGTCGCAATGCCGCCAAACGACGCGTTGATCGCCGCGGCAATGTTATTGGCATCTTTAAAGGAGGGGCGTTTCAGATTGAGCGTAATGGTGTCCCCCATCTGGAAGTCGCTGGGAATTTCACGTTCTACCGACGCGCCGTTCGGTATCAGCCCGGCGGTGGGGGTATTCACGGTGACGCTGGAGCCGCTGGCTCCGGTCGCGTTCATCCCGCCGACCACCACGCTCCCTTGCGCAAGGGCATAAACCTCGCCATCCGCGCCGTGTAATTGGGTGAGCAATAGTGTGCCGCCGCGCAGGCTTTTGGCATCGCCGATCGACGAGACCGTGACGTCAATGGTCTGCCCACGCGAGTACATGGGCGGTAGCGTCGCGCTGACCGCCACCGCCGCAACGTTCTTCACCTTCGGATCGATTTTGCTCGGCAGTTGTACGCCAAACTGGCGCAGCATGTTGGTAATTGTCTGGTTGGTGAATTTGACCTGGTTTTTATCCCCGGTTCCGTCCAGACCGACCACCAGACTGTAGCCGACGAGTTGGTTTTCCCTGACCCCCTGGACGTTAACCAGCGATTCCAGAGATTGCGACTGCGCCGCGCCTGGCAGCGCCAGGCTCAGGGCGATAACGATGCCGTTTAACGCGTTCATCCAGCGCCCGCTTAAGTGTTGCATATCAAAATCCTGCTTAGATCGGGAAGAGAGGATGGTTAAACAGACGCGTCAGCCAGCCCGCCGCATTGGCATCGCTCAATGCGCCACGGCCCGCGTAGGAGATGCGTGCATCCGCAATACGCTGCGATGAGACGGAGTTGTCGTTCTGAATGTCATCGGCGCGCACCAGGCCACTCAGGCGAATGTACTCATCGCCCTGGTTAAGGGTGAGCCATTTTTCACCGCGAATTTCCAGGATACCGTTCGACTGTACCGAGTGTACCGACACCGTAATTTCACCGCGCAAACTGTTTTGCTGCTGCGAGGTCGCCGTCCCGTTGAAGTCACGATTGGCGTCTACGGAAGCGGAAAGGTTATCTTTGGTATGTCCGAACAGCGTCGGCGCGCCGATGTCGACGGTATTGTTCTTACCGAAATTGGTTTTCGCCTGTTTGCTCGACTGGGTGGACTCTTCCAGCATCACGGTCAGGATATCGCCCACGCGATAGGCGCGGCGGTCCGCCGTCAGCGACCAGTTATACCCCGTTTCAAACACGCCCCCCGCGCGACCATCCGCCGTTGGCGGCGCTTCCGTTTTGGGAGGAGCAAAGAATTCGTCATTTTTTTTGACCAGGAGGGCCTGCGATTCGCACCCGCTTAACAGGGGAAGCAGTACCATCAGCCAGAGATAATTTTTCACGTTCTGCCTATTTCTGCCGGATGGCGCTGTACCATCCGGCATTTCACATTCTTGAGTTACAGTGTCTGACTAATAAACTGCAGCATATCGTCTGCCGCAGAGACCATTTTGGCGTTCATCTCATAGGCGCGCTGTACGGTGATCATCGCCACCATTTCGTTGACGATGTCCACGTTCGAGCCTTCCAGTGCTTTATCCTGTAACGTTCCCAGACCATCTTCCCCCGGAATACCTTCCGTCGGTTGACCGCTGGCCGCCGTTTCCAGATACAGGTTGTCGCCTTCGGCTGAAAGGCCTGCCGGGTTGGCGAAATTCACCAGCGTCAGTTGCCCCAGTTCGGTAGGGTCACTGTCGCCGGGTAAAATCGCGCTCACCGTACCATCGGAAGCAAATGACACGCTGGTTGAACCCGCTGGCACATCAATTTCCGGCTGTAACGGCAAACCCTGGGAGTTGGTCAGCACGCCATCAGCGTTAACCTGCATATTGCCGTCACGGGTATAAGCGATATCCCCATTGGCTTTTTGCACCTGCCAGAACCCCTGCCCCATGATGGCCACGTTCATCGTATTGTCGGTGGTTTCTACATTCCCTTCGGTGAAGGTTTTTTGCGTTCCCACAATACGAACACCGCTACCGAACTGCATTCCGGTCGGCATGATGTTATTTTGATCGAGCATGGCGCCCGGCGCTTCCTGAGTCTGATAAAACAGATCCTGGAACATTACGCGGTCGCGCTTAAAGCCCGTGGTATTGACGTTGGCGATGTTGTTGGCAATCGCACTCATCTCAGCATCCTGCGCCGACAGGCCGGTTTTACTGATCCATAACGCTGCATTCATAAAACTTTATCCCTGATTAAAGGCTACGACTCAGGAGCCGCGTAGCAGCCTGTTGCCTGAGTCGCTGAGATCTTCAGCCGTTTTCATCATCTTGATTTGCGCTTCAAACTGACGGTTCATCGCGATAGATGACATCATTTCGCTCACCGCAGACACGTTACTGCCTTCCAGAAAGCCGCCGCTCACTTTGATGTTCTCATCGCGCTGCGCCGGTACGCCGTCCGCCGTCACCAGCATCCCCTCACTATTTTTCGCCAGATTGGCGACCGGAATATCCACCAGCTTCAGGCGATCGATATCCATCGTTGCAGTAACATCGCCATCGTCAGGTGTGACGGAGAGCGTGCCGTCGCTGCCGAAAGAGGCAATCGCGTTTGGCGGTAAAATAATCGGGCCGTTATCCCCGAGCACCACGTTACCGTCGATGGTCAGTTGCCCCTGATCGTCCTGCTGAATATTGCCGTTACGGGTGTACACCTCGTTTCCCGCTTTATCCTGCACGGCGATATAGCCGGGTCCCTGAATAGCAACATCAAGCGGGCGTTCGGTTTTTTCCGCCACGCCAGTGCTGTCATTGACGCCGCTGGGACTCTCCTTCGCCATAAAACGCGTATCAAAACCACCGCCTTTTACTTTGTCGTTGCTCGCCATCGCCATATCCGCGCGAAAACCATTGGTGTTAACGTTGGCGAGGTTATTGGCGCTAATTTGCTGCTCGAGCAGCGTCTGGGTGGCTCCGCTGAGTGCGGTATAAATCAACCGATCCATTTCTTAGCCTTACATCGCCTGGAAGAGAGCCTGATCCAACTGCGTACTGGTCGAAATCACCTTGGTGTTCGCCTGGTAATTACGCTGGGCGGTCATGAGATTGACCAGTTCGTTGGTAATATCCACATTGGAGCTTTCGAGCATGCCGGAGGAGAGCGTGCCACAAGAGCCGGAGCCAGGCGTGCCAATTAGCGGCGTGCCGGATTCGCCCGTCTGTACCCAGGCTGTGCCGCTTACCGCTTCCAGTCCGTTCTCATTCGGGAAGGTAGCGAGCACGACCTGCCCCTGCAGCATACGTTCGCCGTTGCTGTAGGTGGCGTAAACTTTACCGTCATCATCCACCTGCACGCCGTTCTGCGTTGCCGAGGCATAACCGGTTGCGGAGTTGGTTGTCACCGAGAAATCAGAGCCGTACTGAGTACAGTCTGAGTAATCAATGGTCATCGAAATCGGCGCAGCGTCATCAGTAGTGAACGTGATGGTTTGCGGTGTTGTTGGCGATGTCAGCTTGCCGGTATTTGAGTCGAAGGTCAGCGTGGTCGGTGGGACGCCGCTCTGCGCCTCACCATCAAAGGTGTACTGTACTTCCCAGGTGTTATCGGCGGTTTTGGTAAAATACTGGCTAACCGAGTGTTCGTTACCCAGCGAGTCATACACAGTGGTGGTGTAGCTGTCGGTATAGGTATCGCTGTTGTTCGCGTCAAACGGTACGCTGGTGCGATCGATCGTTTCATCACTGGCGTCAAAGTTTGCCGTGAAGGTCATGCTATCGGTGGCCTGCGCCGGGATGTTGCCGGTTTTAATCTGGATATCAGTGACGGTACCGGTTTGCAGCGTCCCGCTGTCATCAACCGGATAACCTTGCAGGTAATCACCGGACGCATTGACGATATAGCCGTTTTTATCGGTCACAAAAGAGCCGGCACGCGTATAGGAAATATTCCCTGCGCTATCGCACATGACGAAAAAACCATCATCGTTAATGGCTAAATCCAGCGCATTGCCGGTTGAAACCATCGAGCCGCCGGTGGAGATACTTTGTGCGGAACCGGCCACGCTCACGCCCATCGCCTGCGTCCCGGCGTACATGGCGGAGAACTGGGTGGTCATTGATTTATAACCCACCGTACCGGAGTTAGCGATGTTGTTACTGATGCCGTCCAGTTGTTCGTTGACGGCGTTTAGCCCCGTCGCTGCAATTTCATAACTCATTGTTTCTTCCTGTAAGATTAACTAAATCAGAGCACCATATTGCTGTTGGCGTTATCGCTTCCGTCGTCAGTATCTGGCGGCGTGGTGTCATCGGAACCGCTGGTTCCGTCGGTGCTGTCCGGTACGCCAAACTGGGTGATCATGGTGAATGGCACTTCGCCAACGCCGTCAACGTTGAGCACCGGCGTGCTGCCATCAAGCGGAATACGCACATCTTCCACCTGGCCCGTCACCTCGATCGGCACTTCCTCTTCCCCGGTATTGGTCACCACGGAAACGCTGTAATCGCCCGGCGGGATGCCGTAATCCGCAGGATTGATGTCGAAGTCCACCTGGCCTGGTCCGACGGAGGTTTCACCTTCCGGGATCAGCGACACGGTATAGTCATCACCCGCTTCATCGGTAAAGTGCAGATCCACATCGGTACAGCTGTCATCCAACGTGACGCGCCCCTGGATCGCCTTGCTGTTGTCTTCGATATCCAGCGAGGTGGTTTGCACCATGATGTCGTCGCCGACCATATTTCCCAGCGCCATCACCTGGATGTTGCTCATCAGCACGGCATTGGTGTTGGCCTGGACGCTCATCTCTTCCATCATCGCCACCTGCGCCATTGAGGAGAGCTGATCGATATAGGCCGTAGGATCGGTGGGATCGGTCGGGTCCTGGTTTTCAATTTCAGCCACAAACAGCGTCAGAAACGTGTCGACCGCCGAGGTTTCGGTGGACGTAGTGGTTGTTGTGGTGCTGCTGGTGTCGCTGGTATCCGTCGTTGACGACGTCGTCGAAGAACTGCTGTCTCCCACATTAGTACTTTGCGCCGTGGCACCGACGTTATTTTCAGCAACCGCCGTCGTCTTCTCCTGAGAAGAAGCCAGCGCCTGAGATTGGGCATACAGAGCCAGGGTATTCATTACACTTCTCCCAGTTTGAGTAAGCTTTGCTGCATACTTTTGACGTTATTCAGCACATCAACGTCGGTTTCAAAATCACGTGATGCGGACATCATGTCAGCCATTTGCTCGACCACGTTGACGTCCGGGTACCAGACAAAACCGTTCTGATCCGCCATTGGGTGATGCGGCTCATAACGCTTCACCGCCCCGCCGCTTTGCATGACGTCCTGCACTTGTACGCTGGCGCCATCAATGGCGTGGCGGTTATGTCCCCCTATCAGGCTATTGTTGTAAACCGCGGCAAAAACCGGGCTGCGCGCCTTATAGGCCTGCGCCTCGCTGCTGGCAGGAGATTCCGCATTCGCCATGTTGCTGGCGACGGTATTCAGACGGATGGTTTGCGCCGTCATCGCCGAACCGGAAATCTGGTAAATATCAGTAAACGACATGGTTATTTCCCTTCAATGGCCTCTTTGATGCCGCTAAGTTGCAGATTCAAAAAAGTCAGACTGCTTTGATAATCCATACTATTTTGTGAAAACCGGGCCTGCTCGGTATTCAGCTCTACGGTATTGCCATCCTCTGAAGGCTGCATCGGCACACGGTATTTCACGTCAACCTCGGGCGGAACATTTGTACGACTTGCCCGTTGCATCTCAGCGGCAAAATCAATATCTTTGGCTTTGAAATTTGGTGTATCGACGTTTGCCAGATTCGCAGTCAGTAGCTCGGTCCTCTCAAGACGTAACTTCACTGCCAGCGGATGTACACCCAATGCCTGCTGAAAACTGATTCCCATTTCTTGCATCACTCCTGCGTAGATATCGCTGTTATTAGCAATATGTATGCCAACTTTTAAGTGATTGATGAGAAATGACTTTATGAAAAGACACCCTCACAGAAGGAAGCCCTCTTTCCTCTTTGCCGTGGAAATGATGCTGGCTATATGCTGTGGCTTACCCGCACATGCCGCCGTCCATCCCATTCAGCACAGCGCCCGGGAACAGATCAACGCGCGGGTTCTCGATGCCGCCAGTCATGAAATTGACGCGCTGGCGCGCAAACAGCAGTGGCAGGACTATCGCTACACGTTCAATATTTATATTCCCTCCGCCGTGAGTACCAGCGCGCTATGCGCGTCGGCGCCGCAGGTTACCTCAAGCACATCACCGGAGATGGTCCTGTCACGAATGAACTTTGTGGTCAGTTGTCCGGGCAGCAATGGCTGGCAATTTAACGTGGCGGTACGCCCCGATGTGTCGATTCCGGTGGTCATGCCAAAGTCGTTGATTGCGCGAGATACGGTAATCACCGCCGACGACCTGCAGCTTAAAAAATTCAATATCAGCAACCAGCGCGAAGGGTTGATGACGAATATCGATGAGGCGATTGGTCTCACCAGCAAGCGCGCCCTGCAACCGGACAAACCGATTACCCGTAGCGAGCTGGTACTGCCCGTACTGGTCAAACGCGACCAGCCGGTGATGATCGTCTCCCACATGGCCGGGATCACCGCCTCAATGCCGGGCGTGGCGTTGAAGAATGGTCGTAAAGGGGATGTGATAAAAATTCGCAACAGCAGCAGCCAGCGGATCATTAGCGGGATGGTGGACGATACCGGCGTGGTCACCACGCTGACGGCGGAATAGTGCGGTGATTTTTTGTGATGGGATTAAAGTTTTCCTCTATTGCCGTCGCTTTTAGCCAATAACAGATAACCAACCCAACGGAATATGTACGAGGTTGCTATGAAAATTACCCCAACTCTGCCAGGCAATCGCCCTGCATCGACAACCGAACAGGCGCGTGCAGACAAGAGCAGCGTGCAGACGAGCGCGTCCAGTTCCGCATCGCTTTCCGCCGACGATATTACTCAGGCGGGATTACAAACGGCGCAGCAAACGCTGAACAGTGATACGCAAAGTGACGTTGATTACGACAAAGTGGCGCAAATGCAGGCCATGCTGGCCTCAGGCGATTTGCAGGTTGATACCGATCAACTGGCTGGGGACATGCTCAGCTTTTTCCAGAAATAAGAGGCTACAACAGTGAGTACCAGGCTACAGCAGGTGAAAACTCTGCTTCAGGGCATCCGCGAGGACGGGACGCGGTATGACGCGCTCAGACACCAGTTGGAACAACAACGTCTGTGTATGATCCGTCGCGACAGCGACGAACTACTGGCCGTCAATGAACTTATTCAACAGCATTATGAGCAGTTGCAAAACAGCAGCCAACAGCGCCGGTCGCTCCTGCAACTGCTGGGCGTAAGCGTCAATCGTGCAGGGATAGAACAGGTCTTTAGCTGGCTGCCGGGCGTGCAGAAAACTGCCGCAGAGGGCTGGTGGCAAAGCCTTGAGCAAAAAGCGAAACGCTGCAAGATGTACAACGAAAAAAACGGCGATCTGCTGATCCGTCAGTATGAATTTATTCAGGCTTTTTTAGGCACTGAGCCCGATTTTATTTACCAGCGCTAAAACTTCCTTCCCTGACGCGGAAACCGGCTTTCCGCGCCTCATCTAACCAATTGATATAAATACAATTAAATTCAGGCATGGATATTGCACTGTCATAGCCAGATTTTGAACATTGGGATTACTGAGAACACATTATGAGTATGATTGATTGTTACGAGCCTGACTTTGTCCGGTTGTTTTTATCCCACCATCCGGATTCCGCTTTACTGGTCAACGTGCGCTGGAAAACGGAAGTTCGTCAGAGTCTGGTCTTAACCGATCCGGCCAGCTGCCAGGCTGCATTAGGCGATCCCAATGCCTTTGTCTTGCATCATTCAAAATGTGCGGCCGCCCCTGACAGCCCGACGTTATCCCCACGCGATCAGGTATTGAATCAATCTGCTCTGAATACCATTACCCTGCCAGGCTTGTCACCGGAGCTGCGCCTCTATGCGCTGGGCATCATGCTCTCTTTTTGTGAGAAATGCCCAGACAGTAGCGACGAGACGCTGGAAAAGCTGGCTTCGCTACCGCAGGTGCTGGCTGACCATGCGCAAAGTGGAAAACTGCAGGAGCAATTCGCACAACTGCCCAGTCTGCCCCAGTTGCAGCGGGAAATGATCACCCAAATGGGCAACTGCGATTTCAATTGGGAACTGTTGCCGGAAAGCGCGCGTAAGCTGACCTTGCCCCTGCAGGTAAGCCTGCTGATGCTGCAAGATGCTAACAGTGAAGCCTTGCTCCAACAGCAATTGCATGATCAGTGGTTAATGACCTGGGAGCGCTATTTCGCGCAGGATGCCTGGATTTTCAGTAACTATCTGATTTATCGCCTTTATCACGATACCTTCCCGCAACATGACGATGAAAGCGCGCTCCAGCGTTTCTTCTGGTTGGTCGCTGACGTCTTTATGATTCGTACACTGTTTTGCCTGTGGACACTGGACGGTTCCGCATTAAGCCACGACGAAATTTATGCCCTTTTCGCGCTGTTTGAAGCGTGGCGCAATAGCGAGCATGCCATCTCGCTGCGCCAGCATATTGTGAACATATTGCCGGGAGACCCTCTGCTCTCGGCGTTTTCCCTGATTACACGTTAGCACCTGTTGACCGGGTGAATGCCCGGTCCTTTTTCGAACCGCGAATACACATCACCATGCCTGAAACCTCTAAAGCTCGTTCCGCCCTGACCGGCATTGTCAAAACGCTGGAAACTGGCCGTGAAAAACCGTTTGTCAGCGTCATTACCCCAACGTGGAACCGCGCCGCTTTCTTACCCTATTTACTGTATATGTTCCGCTACCAGGATTACCCTGCCGACCGCCGGGAGCTGGTGATCCTCGATGATTCCCCGCAAAGCCATCAGTCGGTCATTGACAGGCTGACACAGAATCACCCGGAGAAATTTAATATTCGTTATATCTATCATCCGGAAAAACTGCCGCTGGGCAGAAAGCGGAATATGCTCAATGCGCTGGCGTTAGGTGAATATATTCTGTGTATGGATGACGATGACTATTATCCGGCGGATAAGATCTCTTACACCATCGACATGATGCAACGTCATCGGGCGTTGATTTCGGGTTCCGATCAAATCCCCATCTGGTATAGCCATATCAACCGCTTGTTTAAAAGCCGCAGCTTTGGCCCGCAAAACATTCTCAACGGCACCTTTTGCTACCATCGCAATTATTTGAAAAAGCACCGTTACGATGATGAATGTAACTTAGGCGAAGAAGAAGGATTCACCAATCAATTCACCGTGAATCCACTGCAATTGCCGGGCGAGCGTACCATCATTTGTATCTCGCATAGCCAAAATACGTTCGATAAAGACTTTGTATTGGGAAGCAGCGAGCCGCAGGAAACCACGCTGGCACAGGCGGTTACCGACCCAATGCTAAAAAACTGGTATCAAAGCCTGCATAACGCCACGCATCATCAACCGATCCGCTGGGATTACATTGATCAGGTGGTGATCGTGAATCTGGATTCGCGCCCGGATCGTTTAGCGCACATCCAGCAAGAGCTGTCGTTTCTTAATTTTCCCGCGGAAAAAGTTACCCGACTGGCCGCATCAGTAGCAACCAATGGCCAGATTGGTCGCCGTCAGTCCCATATGCGGGCGCTGCAACTGGCGCAGCGTCAGGGCTGGAAAAACTACCTGTTACTTGAAGATGACAGCGTGATCCTCAAGCAGGAAAAGCATATTCGGGTACTCAATTCGCTCCTGAGCGCGTTACCTAATTTTCCGTGGGAAGTGGTCATCCTCGGCGGAGAAATTAAGCAAGGCAGCGAACTGAAAAGCCTGCAGGGCATGATCCATGCCCGCGACTGCAATAAAGTTTGCGCCTATCTGGTAAACAGCCGTTATTACCCGACGCTGGCTCAGCAAATGGAGCATGACCTCTCCGACACCCTCGAAGGGCAATGGCAAGCGCTGCTACGTGAAGGAAAATGGCTCTCGTGTTATCCGAGCATTTGTTATCAGCGTGCGGGATATAGCGATATCGAAAAGAAAGAAACCGATAACATCGGCTACTACTTCAATAAAATTAATAAAAAACCCGAGACCGTCAACGCGCTGGTAAGCAACTCGCAACCGTCGACTTCCACTCATATCGATGCCATTGGCTTCTATATGGAAACATCGCTGCATTACACGGTGTACCGCCCCATTATTAGCGCGCTTCAGGCGATGGGCCATTCTTGCTCGTTGTTGGTGAGTGACAAAATACACAAGTCGTTTCTGGATGAAATGACAGCGACGATTAAAACCATTAACGACTCCGCGCTGGGCGGAACACGCCTTTCTACGGTCATTGAGCAACGCCAGCGTTTCAAATGCCTGGTAAGCCCTTACTACACGCCGTTGCTAAACGGGCTGGCGGATACCCATGTGCGTGCCATGTATGGCCTGGCGAAAGAAGAGTGGAACCATGCCTGGTGGAACGCTTTTTATCATCGCATCTTGTGCTACAGCCACTATAGCCAGCACGCGCTTGATATTGGCGGTAGTGCAAAAGCGGTCGGCAATCCCCGCTTCGATGAGTGGCACAACCACACTTTTGATAACACGTTGCCAAACAGTCTGAAGCTCAATGCGAAAAAACAGACCATCCTGTATGCCCCTACCTATGGCGCGCTAAGCTCGC